>CANEUJ010000014.1 GCA_947441745.1 Neisseriaceae bacterium
ATCAACATAATGAGACGCTTGATTCATAAAAGCACCGCCATCAAACTCCCAAGTACCACGCCAACGAGCAGTATCATAGTATTCTTGAGGCCTAGTCCAAAATACGTTACATGCAACATTATATATCCGCCCAAAACGACCATCATCAATAGCTTTTTTTAATAGCTGAATAGTTGCATTTCTACGGTTTTGTTTTACTACAAAAAGCCTAACACCAGCCTTATCACAAGACTTCACCATCTCAACGCCATCACTCCAACGAGTAGCCATAGGTTTTTCAGTTATTACATGAAATCCAGCTTCAGCACATTCTATTGCCTGCATAGGATGTAATCCACTAGGAGTAGTTAGAATAACAGCATCAAAACCACCAGCTTCTAACATATCACTTAGATATGTATACCCTTTAGCCTTAGTTTTTTCAACTACTTTAGCCAAATTAGCTGCATCTATATCACAAGCCGCAACCAATTCACAAGAGTCTTGATGCTCTTCTATTGAAGCTATGTGGTTCGCTGAAATACGCCCACACCCAACCAAAGCAAATTTTATTTTACGACCTTTTATCGCCTGAAATTTTCGTAACATATTCATCCAATTTTAAAATATTATACATACTTTATATACATCACAAGATTATACCATACGTAAAATAAGCCATGGCATACTACTGCACATGGCTTATTTATTTGATCAATTAACTATAAAAAGTTAAGCGTTTACTTCAGAAGCTTCCACAGGTGCTACATGAGCTATTTGAGCATCAGCAGCCACTTCATCAGCAACTACAGCACCATCAGTAGCTGTCAATACAGACTCATTCAAAACAGCTTTGATTGATAAACGCATACGACCACGGTCATCAAACTCAACTACTTTAACTTTAACATCTTGACCTTCTTTAAGGTATTTCTTAACATCATCAACACGCTCATTAGCGATTTGTGACACATGAACAAAACCTTCACGAGCTCCAAGGATGGATACCATAGCACCCATATTTCTATCTAAAATACGAGTAACTTTACCATCATAGTTTTCACCAAGTTTGGCGTCAACCACGATACCTTCGATAATTGTTCTAGCTTTTTCCGCACCTTCACGAGATACACAAGCTATAGTTACCAGACCTTCATCAGTAATATCGATTGTAGCACCAGTATCAGCAATAATTGATTTAATCACCGAACCACCTTTACCGATTACATCCTTGATTTTTTCAGGAGCAACTTGCATAGTGTATAAACGTGGCACACGATCAGATAATACCTTAGGAAACGGTAGTGCTTCTTTCATCAGACCTAGAATATGTAAACGCCCCTCACGTGCTTGTTGTAATGCAACATGCATAATTGGACGCGTAATTCCATCAATTTTAATATCCATTTGTAAGGCTGTAACCCCAGTTTCAGTACCTGCAACTTTAAAGTCCATATCACCTAGATGATCTTCGTCACCTAGAATATCGGTTAGTACAGCAAATTTAGAACCTTCAAGAATCAACCCCATTGCAACACCCGCAACGTGATCACGAATTGGAACACCAGCTTCCATCATAGATAAACATCCGCCACATACCGTAGCCATTGATGATGAACCATTTGATTCCAAAATCTCCGATACCACACGTAGACTGTATGGGAATAATTCTTGAGAAGGTAGAACTGCTTTAAGAGCACGTTTAGCCAAATTACCATGACCTACTTCACGACGCTTTGGTGGCCCCATACGCCCTG
This sequence comes from Neisseriaceae bacterium, assembly GCA_947441745.1. GTDB lineage: Bacteria > Pseudomonadota > Gammaproteobacteria > Burkholderiales > UBA11063 > Aquella. The sequence continues at coordinate 1,737 of CANEUJ010000014.1, forward strand.
TTTCCCCTGTTGAAAATGGAGGGAAGTTATAATGTAACATAAAGCGTTCAGAATAAGTACCACTGATAGCATCAATAGTTTGCTCATCCATTTTAGTACCAAGGGTTACAATAGCTAAAGCCTGTGTTTCTCCACGAGTAAATAATGCAGAACCATGAGTACGCGGTAGTACACCAGTTTGGATATTAATTGGGCGTACAGTCTTAGTATCACGACCATCAATACGCGGTTCGCCATTTAAGATTTTACCACGCACAATAGCCGCTTCGAACTGTTCGAAATATTCATTAACTTGATTTATATACAAAGTATCACTATCTTCAGTTATCAATTCAGCAGTAACGCGAGCTTTGATTTCATCAATCTTAGCATAACGTGATTGTTTTTGTCGTAGATTATAAGCTTCTTTTAGATCTTCTTCTGCAATAGCTTTGATTTTAGCAATTAATTCTTCATTTTTAGCAATTGGTGCCCATTCCCAAACTGGTGGGTTTACTTCGCTAACAAATTCTGAAATAGCATTAATAACTACCTGTAATTGCTCATGGCCATACATTACTGCATTTAACATAATATCTTCTGGTAATTCTTTAGCTTCACTCTCTACCATTAGAACAGCCTGTTTAGTACCTGCAACCACTAAATCCAAATCAGAACTTTCTAACTCAGTTTTACTAGGGTTTAGCACAAATTGCTCATTAATAAAACCAACTCTAGCAGCTCCAAGAGGCCCTTTAAAAGGAACACCTGATAGCGATAATGCAGCTGATGCACCAATAAGTGCTGGAATATCAGGAGATACTTCTGGGTTTAGAGAAATCACTTGAGCTACAAGATGAATTTCATTATAAAAACCCTCTGGAAATAATGGACGAACAGGACGATCAATCAATCTTGCTGTCAATACTTCATGGTCGCCAGGCTTTGTTTCACGTTTGAAATATCCACCTGGGATTTTACCAATTGCGTAATTTTTTTCAAAATAATCAACCGTTAGCGGAAAAAAATTCTGACCTGGTTTTACATTTTTATTAGCTACAACTGTAACTAACACAACTGTTTCATCAACACTAACTAGTACACTAGAAGTTGCTTGACGTGCCATAACACCTGTTTCTAGTGTTACACTATGTTTTCCATACTGAAATGTTTTTGTTTTTTTATTAAACATCGTTTACCTTTTCTATATATCTCTCATTTTTAAGGGTTACCAAATATAACCCTTTTCTTTATTTACGTAAGCCAAGCTCTTTAATTAAGCCTAAATATTTTGCATTATCAGTACGTTTTAGGTAATCTAATAAACGACGACGACTAGATACTAGTTTTAACAATCCACGACGTGAATGGTGATCTTTAGCATGAGTTTTGAAATGCTCTGTTAAATCATTGATTCTTGCAGTAAGTAGTGCAATTTGAACTTCACTAGAACCTGTATCACCTGCTTCACGTTGATGTTTTTTAATAATTTCTGCACGTTGTTGAACTGTAATTGACATTATATAATCCTTTATGTATCTAACTCTATATGAGTATTTGTTAAGTCAAGCATTGCCAAGTATCAGGACATAAACCCCAAAACCTAGCTATACTCCTGATTCTCATAAAAATGAGATAAACATTATATCATAAAATCTTACCCGAGAATGGTTTTGATTAGGCATTCAAAATTAGCCCTCAAGTCCTCATCATAATGTATATTTAGTTTAGTAATTTTCTGCAATTCTTCCACATTACCAAATAATACACTATTATCAAAATGTTTAAATAGTTCGTAGTCATTATAATCATTGCCAAAAGCAAATATATCCTCATTAGCAAACCCAGCAATAAAAGGTAACACACTAATATATTTATTACAATCAGGAGGTACGATATCAAAACACTTATCATAACTATGATACTTAATTAATAACCCATTAGTTTTAGAATAGTCACCGAAATAATCATGAGCTTCCATATCAAAAACCCAGACCTTGTACACGTCATTATTAATGAATTTTGACATATCACTAACATGAAATTCTTTTTTAGTATCTGCTAAAAACCCAAAAACCATATTATCCATTTGAGGATGATAATAATGTGTCAAACTATCCATGATAAATGGGTGTTTATTTGCTTCACAAAATTCTGCTATGTGTAAAAGATGGTTACTATCAATTCCATTGCTTCTAATTAAATTATCTTTATGGTATGATACTACACCACTAAATAAACCCAGAGGATGAACATGCGCCCATAATGGCATTACATTTTTAAACTCACGTAATGGGCGACCTGTTGCAAAAATTATCTCATGCCCTTCATCTTTAATTTTTAACAAAAGCTTTTCTACATCCTTACTTAAAAACTGATTATTAAAAATAATAGTTCCATCTAAATCAAAGATAAAGCATTTTCGCATATTTTTATTGATAACCAATTTACTTAAAATAACCTCTTTATTTATTTGCATTATTTATCCGATCTAATTCACGTAAAAATTTCAATCTATCCACAATTCTTTGTTCCATTCCTTGATTGCTTGGCTTATAAAACTGTATTTTTTTCATATTATCTGGCCAATAGTTTTCATTCGGCACATAATGTTCAGGAAAATCATGGGCATATTTATACTCTTGTCCATACCCAAGCTCAGACATTAATTTAGTAGGAGCATTTCTTAAATGTATTGGCACGTCCAAACTCTTATCTTTAGCCACAAAATCTCGCATTTGATTATAGGATAACTCCATACTATTACTTTTTGGGGTGACCGCTAGATATATAACTGCACTAGCCAAAGCAATCTCACCTTCAGGAGAACCAAGCCTTTCATAGGTATTTAGTGCATTTAGCACAATAGTTGGAGCATTAATATCTGCTAAACCAATATCTTCATACGCCATTCGTAAAATTCTACGCCCCAAATATAACGGATCAGCTCCACCATCTAGCATCCTAGCAAACCAATATAATGCCGCATCTGGATCAGAGCCACGAACTGATTTATGGAGTGCCGAAATTTGATTATAAAACTCTTCTCCACCTTTATCAAACCGTCGCCATGAATTTGGAAGTATTTGTAAGATCTGCTCTTTATTAACATTATTAATCTTATGACTAGCTATTGCTTCAACAATATTTAATAACCGCCTAGCATCCCCATCTGCTAAGTCTAAAACCAGTTCACGAGCTTGAGAATCGTATGATGACTTAGTATATTGACTAGCTTTATCTAGGAGTAGATTTAGATCATCACTAGTTAAACTATTAAGGACATATACCAACACTCTTGAAAGTAGTGCATTATTTAATTCAAAAGAAGGATTTTCTGTAGTTGCACCAATTAATATTACACTTCCATCTTCTAGATGATGTAAAAATGCATCCTGCTGAGCTTTATTGAAACGATGAATTTCATCTACAAATAATACTATAGGTTTATTAAATAACCCCATATTGGATGAAGTCGCAAGAGCATCTTTTATTTCTTTTATGCCACTAAACACAGCAGATAATTTTATTACCTCACATTCCCAAGACTTGATAAGCACATTAGCTAATGTAGTTTTACCAACTCCAGGAGGCCCCCATAATATCATTGATTGAGGCACCCTTAGATTTGCTAATGGTGCACCTGTCCCAATTAAATGAGACTGCCCAATAACATCAGATAAAGTTTGTGGACGCAGTAATTCAGCTAAAGGTTGGTGCATTAAAAATATCTTTTATATGGTTATGGTAAGAGTGTTATTTCGGGTAAATCAATCCCCCTTAATCTACGATATAGATCAAGAGCATACTTATCAGCTTGACTTGCTATATAGTCAGTTGCAAGCATTACCTGCATTTCTAAAGACTCATTAGATCTGAAGCGTTCAGGTAATAGTTGTAAAACTTTAGCATCTTTTTTAGATGGATTTATGTGATTGTTAATTATTGCAAATATAAACTGTTTAAGTAAATAACTAAGTATTTCATACCCAGCCAATTCGATTTCAAGAACAGGCTTATAAGAGTAAGCATTTTTTACAACCATAGCTCCAATAGTGTTTAACGAATTACTTAATACCGAATTTTCCATTAAGAGCATATCCATAAGTCCACATAATTTACCATTTACAATTAATTTATCATATTGTCCACTCATGATTTCTTTATAATGGTAAATAAATAACTTAACCATCTCACCAATGAGAATATTTATGGCATATGAGCGTAATTTAGCAAATTTATCCTCAACAACTAAATCTTTAATATTGTCTTTTACAAAATTCAAATCTTTATTTTTACTTTCTATTATTTGTAATAGCAACGACTCAATATCTTTATAATTTATTAATCTAAGCTTATGGGCATCTTCTAGATCTAATAAGCGGTAACAAATATCATCCGCTGCTTCAACCAAAAACACCAAAGGATGACGACAATAGGTAGTACCTTGATATAAATTTAACCCACAAGCATTAGCAACCTTGTCAAGTAACCCTAGCTCTGAACTAAAAATACTATGTTTTCCTTTATAAATATTTTCTTTGTTATATGTAGTTGGATATTTCATAACTGAGGCAATAGTTGAAAGAGTTAAATTTAGATCATGAGAACTATAAATCAATCTCATCGCCTCAGCATTACCATCAAACTGCGACAGCTCACTAACTAAATTCGCCCCAAGATACGGAATAAGAAATTCCGAATTATCACAATAAAAACTTGATATTGCATCTTCACCAGCATGACCAAAAGGTGGGTTACCCACATCATGAAGTAAACAAGCCGCACCAACTATACTTATCACATCCAAATCAAAATTATCAGGCAAATCATTATCTAAAAGTGTAATTTGTTTGGCTACCAAATGCCCCATTGATCTACCAACAGATGATACTTCAAGGCTATGGGTCAACCTACTATGGATAAAATCACTATGCGGGATTGGGAATAACTGAGTTTTGTTTTGTAAATGCCTAAAAAATGGTGAAAAAGTTATTTTATTTTGATCTCTTTCAAACTCACTTCTATCATTATCATCATTGACTCTAATGGCGGAAGAAAATAATTTGTTTTTTACAATTAAGCGTCGCCAAGACATATCTTGCATATTTAATTAATCCATTTATTAAATTTGTTATATGATGCGATTATAACATATGTAGTTAGATTATTTATCTGGATATTTGATAAATTAAATTGAAATATCATATGCTTATTGAAATTATTGTCAGAAGCAATAAAAGCAGAAGGATATGATGCTTCACATAGAACTTGCAACAACTAGAATAGCTCTTTATGCTATAATTTACATCTTATAAAGTTATGTATAAACTAAAGAAGTTAGTAGAAATAAATATCATATGCAACTAAATAAAATGCACCAAAACCTTAACCAATCTTGGCTTAAGCGTGGTCAAATATACGAACATGAGTTTGGAAGTAGTGTACTAAGTAGTTGCACTTTATTACGTCACCTTCTACACTCAAAAACCCCTATATACGATAACATCAGTTGGAATAAATTAATTACTGATGAAGATAAAAAACTATTACTCATTGAATACATAAATACTATTGCAACAAATATAGTTTATACAAATTTACTCAATAACTGTTTAAATGCGGTTCATAATATAGATAAATTTACGGATGAAGAAATTAGTCTCATTATAGCTTATGCTAACAACATAACAAGTAAAAATGTAAATGAACTTCTTAATGTTGTTGAAGACTTAAATATTTTACTTGGCACTGAGACTGACAATATCTTAAAATCAATTATCCCTAAAGATAAAAGCCTAAAAATCACGACTTTTGGCTTTAGAATTTTAACTTATTTACAAAATAATCGTCACATCCAATTTAATAGTTTTCATCTTGATAACCACCGTTTTCGAGAAGCTATTCTAAGTAAAATTATTCTTGATCGTAAACATGACGAAGTTCAATTAAATGATATGATTAATTGCGTACTTCCAAAATTTAATACTCAAGACTATTGTTTTATTAGTGCAAATCGGCAAACTCGCGTAATTAAGCCTGAAGGACTTACAAATATAGCAACTAAAATTGCACATGATATTATAAATCTCAGGTCTCCTCTTACATTGGAGTATTTGTCAACTAAAATTTCTGGTTCTGACTTATATGTAGCACATGTAATTCTAACTCTTAACTTAATCAAAAAAGAAGGCAAAGTATTTTTCACAATTCGCTATAAAACCTGGCAAACTAATCAATTACATGACCTTCGTCAATTTTTAAGCGATAACGGCTTAGTTGAAACCATAACATTTATCAAAACCAGTAGAGTTGATCCGTGGATATTAATATGTTTATCGTATAACCCACTCAATAAAACTCATATATTTATGCTTGGTGAAACATTTTATACTTCTGGTAGACTTAAATACCGCCTTGATAATTTAACAACAATTAGAATCATTCAAGTATTAAAAGAACAAATACCTATCAAAAATGCATCAGGAATGGTAAGTTTAGATAATGTAAAAAGCCTTAATTACAACCTAGACCCAAACGTATGCCTTAATTTTAATACCTCAAGTAGCAAGCAAATCCTAAATACTTATATACTAAAAGCTTTATGTAACAAAATCTTTCGTGGCCCTGGAATATATAATAGTGAAATATGTAAGACACTTCCAACTGATGGTTATTATATGTTAAATCATAGTGCTTTAACTGAGAATGGGTTAAATAGTAAATCTCTAACTCCAATATCCCAAAAACTATATAAAGAAAATGAAATTAGTTATGCCGTATATCCAGGTGATATTGTTATGTTATCTAGAGCGACATCAAATAGAGCGGTGTTAATTCCTCAAGGAAGTGATTATTATTATTTAGCTAATATAAATTTACTAGTTTTACGCCCAGATAAAAGTCTAATAAATCCAATATATTTATATTTATTACTGAGTAGTAAGAACGGTAAGTCACTCCTAGCTAGTATCGAAAAAGGTACTGCCTTAAAATCAGTAAGCATCAACGACTTAAAATACTTGCAAATAAATACTCTGCCATTAGATAAACAAAAAATTATTGCTGATAAGTATATTGGTGAATTAGAACAACTAAACCAAGCTCAAACCAAATTCAATCAATTCATGGATAAATGCCAAGATTATTTATTAAATTAGATTGTGTCGCAAATGCATATAAAATCCGCCCCTAACGAATGTAGTTAACTCTTTTCGCCAAGCACAGGTAACTCAACTTTGGCAATGCTATCAAATTTATTTCCTATTTTGGCTGTTGTAGTATGGATATCTTTAACATCTTTGGATACAGTATCTATGTGTTTGGCTAGATTATCCCACCTGATTTTATAGCGATTAAACTCTTCACTAAGTAAGTGTAAATTCTCTTGAATAACCTTAGCATGTTTCGATTGTTCCATATTTTTAACAACTACTTGTATCGTAGTTAACATTGCCATTAGCGTTGTCGGCGAGGCTAACCACACTTGTCTTTTTTGGGCATAATCAAGTAGTTTGTCATGATAAGCATGAATCTGGGCAAAAATAGCCTCAGCAGGTATAAACATAACAGCTTGTTTACTGGTTACATTGGCAATAATATATTTATTTGCAATATCATCAATATGTTTTTTAATATTGGCTTCAAAATCCTTTTCATGTTGGAGTCGCATTTCTTGTGATATGGTAGTATCAATCATACGCCGATAGTTCTCAAGCGGGAACTTGGAATCAATAGCAATCATACCAAGAGGTTCTGGTGCCAATAGAACAGCATCAACAATAGTACCATTAATAAGCTTATACTGTGTATCGTAGAGTTTATTATTATTTTCACCAAAAGCTGCTATCAATATCTGGTTTAACTGAACCTCGCCAAATATACCGCGAGTCTTTTTATCTGTCAAAATATCTTGTAATGAAATAATCTCTCCTGATAATTCATCAATTTTTTTCTGTGCTTCATCTATTTTGGTTAGACGTACTAGTACATTATTAAAAGTCTGATTAGTTTGTGCAAAACCCTCTTTGAGTTTATCTTCTACCTTAGCATTCATACGCTCTAACTCAATCCTTAAAGTCTCAATCAATTTACCCACATCAGAATTTAAGGTTGCTTTAATATCGGTATTTAACTGATTAAACTTCATAAGCAAATTCTCATTATTTTGATTTAGACGACTTAAAATCTCTATTTGTAATTTACTAAAATCTTTTTGAATACCATCACCTAATAAGGTTACTCCATTTAATAATTTTTGATTATTTTCTAATACAACACTATTAGTTTTTTCTTTAATTAATTCAGGTAAACTATCAATCTTGGACATAAGCATGTTATCAACCTGAGGCTTTCTAAATATTACAAATACTTGAAGTAATATAATAATAGCTAGTAGAATATAAAAGATTATCAGCATGAATGTATCCCATTATTTTTTAATATGTAGAGATTATAACCTGAATCAAGGACTTTTTGCTCTAACATCTAGCTTAGTTTTATGCTACTATAACTACCTATGACAAACTAAAATAATGATAGGACAATTATGAGCAAATATCCTCACCTTCTCTCACCACTTGACTTAGGCTTTACTACTCTAAAAAATCGTGTATTAATGGGATCTATGCATACAGGACTTGAAGAAGAAAAAAACGGCTTCCACAAATTAGCTGCTTTTTATAAAGAACGTGCCAAAGGTGGAGTTGGGCTTATTGTAACTGGTGGTGTTGCTCCTAATATTTCAGGGTGGGTAGCCCCTTTTGCATCAAAACTAACAACTAAAAAAGAAATCGAAAAGCACAAACTAATTACAAAGGCAGTCCATGCTGAAGGTGGTAAAATCGCACTCCAAATCCTCCATGCTGGTCGTTATGCTTTTCATCCACTAGCAGTTGCTCCTTCAGCTATTAAATCACCTATCAGCCCTTTTAAACCATGGCGTATGCCATCATTTATGATTGAAAACACAATCAATGACTATGCCAATTGTGCCTTATCAGCTCAAGAAGCTGGTTATGATGGAGTTGAAATAATGGGTTCTGAGGGATACCTTATTAATCAATTTTTAGTTAAAAAAACCAATAAGAGAACTGACAAATGGGGTGGTAGCTACGAAAACCGAATGCGTTTTGCAGTAGAAATTGTAAGATTAACCAGAGAAAAAGTAGGACCTAGATTTATAATTATTTATCGCCTATCGCTAATGGATTTGATAGAAAACGGTAGCTCTTGGGAAGAAATAGTTACTCTTGCTAAAGAAATAGAAAAAGCTGGAGCAACTATAATTAATACTGGGATTGGGTGGCATGAGGCACGAATACCAACAATTGCAACAATGGTACCAAGAGGTACCTTTACATTTACCACCCAAAAGATTCGCAGTGAATTAAAAATACCAGTAATTACTACTAATAGAATTAATACCCCAGAAAAAGCTGAAGAGGTTTTGGCCAAAGGTGAAGCTGATATGGTATCTATGGCACGTCCAATGCTAGCAGATAGTAATTTTGTAGTAAAAGCCATGACTAATCGAAGTAATGAAATAAATACTTGTATTGGATGCAACCAAGCCTGCCTTGATCATGCATTTGTGGGTAAAGTCGCATCATGTTTAGTTAACCCTCGAGCATGTCACGAAACAGAACTAGTTTATACCAAAACAACCAATATCAAAAACATAGCCGTTATTGGTGCTGGACCTGCGGGATTAGCAACTGCAGTTACTTTAGCCAAACGTGGACATACGGTCACTTTATTTGACAAAGAAGAGAATATTGGTGGACAATTTAATATTGCTAAACAAATCCCTGGTAAAGAGGAGTTTTATGAAACACTTCGATACTATCAAACCAAAATTGAAAAATACGCTATTACTCTTAAACTTGGGCATGAAGTTACAACTGATGAGTTAATCATGGATAAATTTGATGAAATAGTAATTGCAACTGGAATTACCCCAAGAACCCCAAAAATAAATGGTATTAATCACCCCAAAGTACTAAGCTATATTGATGTAATTAAACATAAGAAGCCTGTTGGTAATAAAGTAGCAATTATTGGTGCTGGTGGAATTGGTTTTGATGTAGCTGAGTACCTATTGCATAATAAATTGGAAACTCCAGATGCAATAAGCTTTATGCAAGAATGGGGAATTGATCATACCCTTAGTACTAGAGGTGGATTATTAAGCCACAAAGTGATTCCGCATACAGCACGAGAAATATACTTATGTCAAAGAACAGCTGGCAAACTAGGTAAAAAACTTGGTAAAACAACTGGCTGGATACACCGTGCATCTCTTAAAAAACATAAAGTAAAAATGCTCTCTGATTTAGAATATACCAAGATAGACAATGCTGGGCTTCACTTTATTAAAGATGGTAAGAACTCTGTTTTACCAGTAGATAATATTATTATCTGTGCAGGACAGGATAGCTATAACAAATTAGCAGTTGAACTAGCTACTAAGAATATTAATTCACATGTAATTGGTGGTGCTTTTGAAGCACATGAATTAGATGCTAAATTCGCAATTCGTCAGGGCTCTGAACTTGCAGCTATATTGTAGTATTTGCTCTTAGAGTTAATTAGCGGTATTATCATAAGGGGTTACATTAGTAAGGTTAACCACATTATTAACCCCTTCAACTGCATAAATTCCATCTATTGCTGAATTTAGATCTTTTATCTGTTCTGGTTTAATATCACCCATTATATAAGCACTATCTGCAACAACTACAACTTGCAGATGCTCTAAAGAAATATCTGCTTGATTATTAACTCGAAGCTGAGCATTTTTAGTAGCTATTTTATTTTTATATAACTTTGGCTTAACTGCGTTTACAGTTAAATAATCATTATATTCTTTTACTGAAGGGATAGCTTTTATTGTCTCGGCAATTTTATCTTTGGTGGTTTCACTATCAACCTCCCCTGCAACCAATACATTGAAATGATCAGCCAAAACCACTGTATCAGCAGATTTAGAATATTTATCATCTAAAATATTTTGAATTTTTTGGGATAATACTTTATTATCATCAATATTATTTGCCTGCATCCCCTTATAAGGATACTCATAATTTGGATTATAAGGATTTGGTACGCCACACCCAACTACGACACCTAAAGATAACAATACTATAAAAGACATTCTAAACTTTGACGACATAAAATCTCAACCCTTCATAAAAATACTTATATTTATACGCAATTTTAGCATGAAATGAATATCAGCTTGTGTTAAAATTAATGTTAAGTGATGATTTAAACTATAAAACTATTATATACGGAGCTCTAATGCGAATATTTATCGATGCTGATGCTTGTCCAAAACCAATTAAAGAACTATTGTTTAAGGCAGCAATGAGAACCAATACTGAGCTTATATTGGTTGCAAACCAATATATCCCAATACCTAACTCACCACTAATAAAAATAATTCAAGTTGCAAAAATATTTGATGAAGCTGACAATAAGATAGTTGAAATGATTAATGCTAATGATATAGTTATTACCGCTGATATACCACTTGCTTCAAATGTGATTGATAAAAACGGTATCGCCCTAAATCCTCGAGGGCGTTTATATACCAAAGATAGTATTAAACACCAACTTGCAATGCGAAACTTAATGGAACAATTAAGAAATGATCAACTTATCTCAGGAGGGCCAAAAACCTTCGCCAAAGATGATTCTCAGGCCTTTGCAAACCAACTGGACAAACTCTTAGCTAAACGATAATTTATCTTTTAAATCCACCACGACTAGCGTTAGATTTTCTTGTGCTATTACTTCTATTAATAGCTACACTATCTCTTGGTTTATTACGGTGATTTGTAGTATCTGTATGAACCACACTTGGTGCATTTGGATTTGGTTCAAATCCAGAAATAACCTCTTCATCAATTTTCTTCTTTAATAATTTCTCAATTGCAACTTGTAGTTTTTTTTCATCCTTTGATACTAGGGATACTGCATCTCCAGTTTGTCCAGCACGTCCAGTTCTTCCGATACGATGCACATAGTCCTCAGGTACATTTGGTAATTCAAAATTAACCACATGCGGTAAATCCACAATATCAAGACCGCGAGCAGCTATATCTGTAGCTACTAAAATCTGTAATGAACCATCCTTAAACTTGGCCAAAGTACTAACTCGATTAGATTGACTCTTATTGCCATGAATAGCAAGAGCTGGAAGACCATTTTTATCCAAGTACTCAGCTAATTTATTAGCTCCATGCTTAGTACGAGTAAATACCAGCACTTGATGCCAATTATGTTCTTTGATTAGGTGAGCAAGAAGTGCTTTTTTCTTGTCAGTATCAACTGGATGTACTTTATGAGTAATCATCTCAGCGGTGGTGTTACGTCTTGCAACCTCAACCATAGCAGGATTGTTCAGCAAGCCATCCGCAAGAGTTTTAATCTCATCAGAAAAAGTAGCTGAAAATAGTAAATTTTGACGTTTCTTGGGTAACAAAACCAAAATCTTTTTGATATCTCTAACAAATCCCATATCAAGCATACGATCTGCCTCATCAAGCACAAGTATCTTAACCTGGGATAAATCCAAGGTCTTTTGAGTAACATGATCCAGCAATCGCCCAGGAGTAGCGATTAGAATATCTACCTTCCCTCTTAGCTGTTTAATCTGAGGATTTATATTAACTCCACCTATCATAGACATTGAGTTTAATTTTAAGTACTTACCATAACTATTAACACTCTCTTGCACCTGTAGTGCTAACTCTCGTGTAGGAACTAATACCAAAGCCAAAGGACGCCCAGTATGAGCAGGTGCCATTGAAGCTAGCATATGTAATACAGGTAGCGTAAAACCTGCTGTCTTCCCAGTACCAGTTTGTGCCATTGCCATTAGATCTCCACCTTCTAACACTACAGGTATTGCAGCATTTTGGATCGGAGTTGGTGCTGTATAACCAAGCTCATTAATAGCACGGAGAATCTCTGGAGCTAGATTAAGATTTGAAAAAGACATATATTTCCTAAATAAAATTCGAGGATGACCATTAGTTTAGGTCAGGGTTTTTAATCGGTGATAAAACACCATCAGCAAAACTTGTTAAAGATAGTAAAAATAGTAAAACTATTGAAGTTGATAAATCAATTAAATTATGGTCTTTATTATTACCTAAATAACAAATTAAGGTAACCCCTACAGTAAAATAAAGCAACCATGAACCACTTTTGATAAGTGTCCACATATCTTTAGTTCCATTGTTTTTATATTCATAATAGAAGAAAAACATTAACCCCGGAATGAGTAATATTGACATATATCCAATACTAGGCCATGCAGCAAAAAACAATAATAACGATAAAACAAACATTACGAACACTGCAAAAAATGGTGCAAATGGCAAACGAAAATTATCAATCTTTGATAAATTGGCAGCTTGTTGGCGACGATATGCAACCACAACCACAGGCATTGATAGATAAGAAAATATATGTAATACCGAAATGACCGCAACTAACTGTGTCCAGCCTTTAAACATAAATAAAAATGTACTACCTAGTACAAAATTAACTAATATAGAAGCACGCGGTACTACATATTTACTATCTAATTTGCCAAGAAACTTAGGTAGCAAATTAACTCTAGCTAGTGCGTATGTCATTCTTGATGCAGAAGCAACAAATGCAGCTCCACAAGCAGCAGGTGCTACTACTGAAGTACTCATTACTGCCCACGCCATAACCTGAAAATTAGCGGCTAGTAGTAAATCAACATAAGGTGAACGATAATTAATACCATGCCATCCGTTTACTATTTTATCGGGACTAATTGAACCAATAAAAACCACTTGGAGTGCTACATAAAGCACAAAAGTAAATAAAATACTACCTATAATCGCTATTGGTAACTGACGCTTTGGATCTTTAATTTCTTCAGAGAAATTTAGTGGCAATTGAAAACCATTAAATGACATAACAACACCACAGCTAATCACTGCACTACCAACTGCACTCCAGCCATAAGGCACAAACTCATGTGCCGAATGTCCAAAATTATCAATATAAAACCCAGAAAACAATAAAAACAAAATAGTTAAAACAGGAATAATTATTTTAATAATAGTTAGAGCATTATTGAATCTAGTAAATAATTTAGACCCAAAATAATTAACACCCATAAATAAAACCATGAAGCCAATAGCAAACACAATTCCAGTTGGAGATAATATATTTTCATCAATATAATACCAACCTTGACACCACGAGCTTACTTTACTTAAATACTGTACAATTGCCTGTGCTTCAACAGCTGGGACAGCCAAAATACTTAGCCAATTCACCCATTGAGTAATAAAACCACTAAAGCGACCATGTGTAAGACCTGAATAATAACCAACTCCACCAGCAGATGGGTTAACAGTACCAATTTCTATACAAAAAAATGCAATTAAAATTGCCACTACCATTCCTACAACCCAAGCAAGAATACCTGCAGGGCCTGCAACCACGGTAATTTTCTGTGTTGCCAATAACCACCCAGAACCAACAATAGATGTAATACCAGTCATCATTAAAGAAAAAGTAGACATATTTTTTTTAAGTGTAGTTACTGAATTCATAAATTCAAATCCATAAATAATTAATGTTGCGATTATAACATAGTTACTAGCTTACGGTTAAATCAGATAGTGAATTTACTATCTGTAAACCTAGACTAAGGAAGATATTATTTAACTCCCATCTATAATCATTGAAGCCAAATTCATTTTATTATAATTTTCTTAATTGTAGCAAGAATTATAATAGTGTCTTGAAGGAGTGAGCGGGTTTTTACATATTTGACCGCATAGGCAAGCTTTTTGGGCATAATATCATTAATATAGCTAGTTTTAGGATCAATAGTTTTTGATAATAACAAACTTTCATTAATCATAATAATAGACGACCAATCTGTAATTCCTGGACAAACCGATAGGACAATTTTTTTAACGTCTTCTGGATATAACTTTACGTACTCAGGAACTTCGGGACGTGGCCCAACTAAGGACATCTTGCCTGAAATCACATCCAGTAGCTGAGGTAGCTCATCGAGTTTATATTTTCTTAAAAATTTACCAATAGAGGTAACCCTAACATCTTCACCAACAGTGATTTTAAGTCCAAGTGATTCTGCATTAGCTACCATAGTCCTAAATTTGTGAATACGAAAATGTTTACCATATCTCCCTACACGAGTTTGCCTAAAAAAAATCTTACCACGGCTGCCAAATTTGATTAAAATTGCAATAATTATAAAAAATGGGCTAAGTAGCATCAAGCCAAGCATAGAAAAAACAATATCAAAAATACGCTTTACTAGCATTAGTTAAGTATTTCTTTAATAGTATGGATAACATGCATTTGATCATCATCAGTCATTTTGGTATATAGTGGGAGAGATACTGCATTTTTATAATATTTTGTTGCATTGGGAAACTGAGCATCTTCCAAACTATAACGCTCTTTCCAATATGGTTGCATATGAAGTGGAATATAATGAACTGATGTTCCAATACCTTTATCACTCATAGCTTGTATAAATTCATTCCGTGATATTCTATCAGTATTTAACTGGCAACAAAATAAATGCCATGAATGTAGGTCTGTTGCAGGGTTTTTGATATCAGGTGGCAAAATAAGAGGCAATGATACTAATTCGCTTAAATACCTTTGTGCTATTGTTTGACGCATCAACTGAAATTTATCAGCCTTTGCCAATTGACAAATACCAATACTACTAGCTATATCACTTAGATTATATTTAAAACCAGGAGCGATAACCTCATAATACCAAGCAGGCGTTTTGGAAGTGAATCTATCAAAAGCGTCACGATTTATGCCATGTAAGCGCATAACTTTACAGCGTTTGATAATTTCTGGGTTTTTACTAACTATCATACCACCCTCACCAGTTGTAATAGTTTTATTAGCATAAAAACTATAAACTATAGCATCACTATCATGTTGCCCTATCATCACGTTATTGATTATACTGGGACAAGTATGAGCAGCATCTTCTATCACACGAAGATTATGTTTTTTAGCTATTGCTAATATTGCATCCATTTTGCATGGCAAACCACCAATATGCACTGGAATAATAGCTTTGGTTTTTTTGGTGATTTTACTCTCAATTTGACTAATATCAAGGCATAGTGTATCTAAATCACAATCAACAAATATCGGGTCAGCTCCCAAATATCTTACCACTTCTGCTGTTGCAGTAAAAGTAAGGGTTGGTACTATTACTTCATCGCCCTCTTTTATCCCGCATGCTTCAAGAGCTAAATGTAGTCCCGCAGTTGCCGAATTAACCGCAATAGCATCAACACCACTACCAATGTATGAAGCAAATTGTTTTTCAAACTCCAATGTCGATGGGCCAGTTGTAACCCAACCCGAGCGAAGAGTATTTACAACAGCCTCAATCTCTTCCTCACCAATATCAGGAAGTGCAAAAGGAATGAATTTGGCTCCAGACATTATTTATAAACTTTCATACTAGCACCAGTTGAGCTAATTTCAACTCTAAAATCACTAACTTGATCTGAGTTTGAAGAGCATTCAACAGTTTGAGATTGTCCACCATAAATCTGTAATGGCGTCCATTGGACTTGACCGCTTAAATCAAATTTATTTGAATCATAAAAATGACAACGATAATAAATATCTTGTGGCGTATCATTTGAGTCATTTACAATAGTAGCCTGAGCTATAAAAACTCCATTTACATACTTGGTGCGTAAGTCAGTAATTTCAATATTTTTTACTTCACCAATAACATTAGTTTTACTTTTAATTGTACCTGTGCTACCACAAGCAACAAGACTTCCTAACAAGCCAACTGATATAATAACCTTTTTTAACATATATTACTCCTTAATAATAAATAAAAATCTTAGTGCAAGTGCATGGATCCCATCCTGCGATGGGATGACCCGTAACGTTGCAAGTGCATGGATCCCATCCTGCGATG
>CANEUJ010000015.1 GCA_947441745.1 Neisseriaceae bacterium
ACGAGTATGAATCGAGGATCCATGCTCTTGTGCTAAACATGCTGTTAGGGCATGGATCCCAAACTCATTACGAAACAGCAAAAAGTTCGTGTTTGGGATGACGTTTTTTAGCTGTCATCCTCGACTTACGGATTCTGCTGTTTGAGTGTGAATCGAGGATCCATGCTCTTATCATTTAGTTATGAGGATATGCCATTTTACTTTTATGTTGATTAAAACTTGTAATAACCACTAAAACTACTATTAATCAAATTATCAGTTTTTTGAGCTTCAATATTTTGGGCATTTTTAACTGCTGGTACTTCATTCATACGAGCAATGAAATTTGCAATATTTTGATAATCATTAAGTAATCCAGCTTTTTCAGTCCAACGAAGTATTCCGTAACCTTGAGCATCAACAATACTTAATTTTGAACCTACAAAATATTTATTTCTACTAAGGTATGAATCAACATAGGACAATACATCTCGAAGTCTAATAATCATTTTTTGCTTGAAATCATCAATCATATTTTCACTAACGAAACGCTCAGGATAAAATAATGGACTAAATGCAATATGAAGTGTTGACGAAAAGTAAGATAACCATTTGTATGCTTCAGTTCTGCTTTGAGTGTTAACAGGTATAGCTATTTCTGAATCAGGGTTTTTATCAGCCAAATACATAAGTATGGCTAGGTTTTCATAAACTAATGTATCTCCATCTTTTAGGGCACCAACCTTACCTAATGGATTTATCGCTAAAAACTCAGGAGTTTTTCTAATTTCTGGAGTTGTAAGCCCAATCTGGTAAGGCTTATGGAGCCATTCAAGAGCCACCATTGAACCCAAAGCACAAGCTCCTGGTATAATATATAAAGTCTGCATATTTGTCTTCCATAAAACACTAAAAATTTTAAATTATGGTATTATATCTGATAATCACCATAAAATCAATCTAAAAATGAAAACCATAATGGATATAAACAATATAGGTTACAATAACTACTTAGATAGTATTGAAGCACTATTTAATAAATGAACGCTACATTTGAGTGTATCAAACGATTACCTGAACATTACAATATATAAAGTAAAAACTCTTACTTCACTCTAAGTATGCGTTTCCACTAATTAATTATGGTAGAAACAAATGTTTAAATTAAATGACTTTCAGATTTATAAACAAAACAATAAAAAAATATCAATGGTAACTGCATATGATTATTTTTCTGCTAAAATTGTTGCAGAGTCTGCCATTGACACTATTTTGGTTGGTGATTCATTGGGTATGGTATTTGCTGGTAATGAAAACACCATTTCCGTTACTGTCGATGATATGATTTATCATGCTAAAGCCGTTAAAAATGGAGCACCTAACTCTTTTATTATAGTTGATATGCCATTTCTTAGTTATCATTCAACGTTCACAAAAACAATTAAAAACGCAGGTAAAATAATCAAAAATACTAATTGTAATGCCATAAAAGTTGAAATCAATAGCCAAAACACTATCTCTCATGTAAAAGCTTTAATAGATGCCCAAATTCCTGTAATTGGACATATTGGATTAACCCCCCAGTCAGTAAATATTTTTGGGGGTTTTAAAATTCAAGGGAAAACCACTCATGAAGCTAATAAAATTATAGATTTTGCTCATAAACTTGTCGAAACTGGTGTTGTTGCAATAGTTCTTGAATGTATACCCGAACAATTAGCAAAAACCATTACCGATCAAGTTAATGTTCCAACAATAGGCATTGGTGCAGGTAGCTACTGTGATGGACAAGTACTAGTTTTTCATGATTTGCTTGGGTTTGAACCAAATAAAAAATATCAATTTGTGACACAGTATGCTAATGCCTACAGCTATTTAACCGATGCTCTAAAAAATTACAAACATGACGTATCACAAGCAAAACTTCTTGAGAATTTAGGTTAATATAACTATGTTAGTTATTAATAACATCAAAGATCTACAAAAGTGGCGTTTAGAACAATGCAATAAAACAGTAGGGTTTGTCCCAACAATGGGCTATCTGCATGATGGACACATGTATTTAGTAAAAAAAGCCAAACAATACACTGACTTAGCCGTGGTCAGCATCTTTGTAAATCCTTTACAATTTGGCGCTAATGAAGATTTAGATAATTACCCAAAAAATTTAGAAAATGATATTAATATTTGTAAATCTCATGGTGTAGATCTTATATTTGCACCAAGTGCTAATGAAATTTACTCTAATGGTTACCCCCCAAAAACTACCGTACATATTGAATTACTTGGTAATCACTTATGTGGAGCAACGCGGAAGGGACATTTTGATGGAGTTTGTACTGTTGTTACTAAGTTATTTAATCTAGTAAAGCCAAATATGGCATTTTTTGGTCAAAAAGATATTCAACAATTACGTATAATTGAAACAATGGTAAAGGAGTTAAACATGCTTATTGACATCATACCATGCACAACACAAAGAACTCATGATGGCTTAGCCCTGAGTTCTCGCAATAGTTATTTATCAGTTTCTGAAGAAAAATCTGCACTAATAGTACCGAAGGTACTTAATCACCTAGTAAGTCTAATAAAACAAGGTGAAACTGATACAAATACTTTAATTACTGATGGTATTAACTTAATTAGTAAAACACATAGTGCAAAAGCCGATTATTTAGAGATTGTAGATTATAATACACTTCAACCAGTTAATACTGTTAACGGTAAAATTATAATTGCAACTGCCGTCTTTATAGGTAATACAAGGCTTATTGATAATATAATATGGGGGGACTGATATGTTAATCTCCATGTTAAGAGCCAAAATACATAGAGCAACTGTTACCGAAGCTAATCTATATTATATAGCTAATGTTACTATTGATGGACTCATCCTTGATAATATATCACAATTACTTAACCATGAAATGGAAAATACCATTGGCTAAAATACTAATAGGAATAACTGGTAGCATTGCTGCTTACAAGACTATTGAATTATGTCATCTTCTTAAAAAAGAGGGGCATAGTGTAAAAGTAATTCTAACTAACGATGCTAGTAATTTTATAACTCCAATTTCTTTAGCATCATTTGATGCTGAAGTATTTTATGGTAATGAATATACCGACAAAGACGTTCTATCTCACATTAACTTAGCAAGATGGCCTGATATAATAGTTATAGCACCGCTAAGTGCCAATACCTTAGCAAAACTCGCAGGAGGATTTGCTGATAATCTATTAACCTCAACTATTCTTGCAACTCTAAAACCTGTATATTTAGTTCCCGCTATGAATAAAAACATGTGGCAGAATAAAATCACTCAATTTAATATTCAAAAACTTCATGAATTTGGTTACAAATTTTGGGGACCTGATAGTGGATTACAAGCTTGTGGCGATATTGGAGAAGGGCGAATGATTTCAGCTAATGAAATTATGGACAATATCACACACTCAATACTCAATAAAGCTCAATTACTTATTAGTAAAAATATTGTAATAACAGCTGGTGCAACAATAGAAGCTATTGACCCTGTTCGCTATATCTCAAATCACTCTTCAGGAAAAATGGGCTACGCTCTAGCACGTGCATTATCAAGCCATGGAGCCAATGTATGCCTGATATCTGGAGTTACTGACCTCAACACCCCAAATAACATCACCAAATTTGTTCAAGTTACAACAAGTAATGAAATGTTAGATGAGTGTTTAGACAATATAAAAAATGCTGATATATTTATTGGCTGTGCTGCCGTATGTGATTATAAAATACAAGATTACTCACATCAAAAATTAAAAAAGCAAGATAATATAAGCCTTACTTTAACTAAAAACTTAGATATAATAACAATTATCAAAGAAAAAAAACCTCAATTATTTGTCGTTGGATTTGCCGCTGAAACTGATAATGTTCTTGAATATGCAATTAATAAAATCAAAACTAAAAATCTTGATCTAATAATAGCTAATGATGTTAGTAATAATAAAGTTTTTGGTCACGATGATAATGAAGTAATTATTATTAACAAATCTTTAAATGTAACGACAACTATGAGGGCAAATAAAAATATTATTGCCCATCAAATTATTGAGCATATTAGTATAAATAGCTAACCATTATTTGTGCTTGATACTGGTTACCATCAGCATCTTCTGAATGAGAGTTATCCTGTACTAAATAACCATAACCAGCAAATACCGTCAAGCCTTTTACTTGAGGTATATTATAAACTATTTGGAGATCATACTCTGCAACTGCCGGGACACTTGTAGTTGCAAAGTACTCATAACTTGGCCCAATCTGTAAATTACCATCAAGTAAGTTTAAGGTTGGTGCTATTTTATAAGCACTACCACCAGATAACTCAACCATCCCCATTAGCCAGCCTTGAGTATATAGTGGATCAGTTTGAATACCATACGTAGCTGGTGAAACAATCCCCCCACCCTGGTATGAATGGTCACCACCCCAAATATTATTATATGCTCCTTGTAGAGTAAATATATCATAATTTAAACCAAGCTGTACACCAATAAAGTTACTATTTACGTTGCCTAAGTTTGCTTGGGTGAAAACATTATTATCACCTCCATTAGCACCTTCTACCCCTCCTTGAGCGGATAGAGTTAAACTCAAATCTTTATTTATGGGAAATGTTAAATTAGAATCAATATATGCTAAATTAGCATAGTTATTAAATTGATAACCCCATAATCTAACATTAAAATCATTAGATGGTGTTGACCACTGTGCTCCTAATGCTGTTGTACCAGAACTTCGACCATCAACTTCTTCTATACCTGTAGCATTATAAAACTGATTATAATTATAGAATGTCTCATTTGAAAATCCAGTTTGACCAAGTCTTTGCGTTCCATTTAATGCTAAAGCTGTGATTAGCCATCCCCCACCTGGATGTATATTTGCCATAATACCTTGATAGGTAACTAGATTTAATGCATTATTTTGATAATATGTAAGCCATGGGCTATTACTAATACCGATCCACCCCGCATCAACTTGTAAGATGTTTTTATACTGATATTCAGCAAATAATTCTTGAGGTGTAATTTGCTGATTTAGCGGTGCTCCTTGATCTTGTTGCTCTGGGTTTGATGGATTAATTCCACCTAAAAAAGGATTAGCAATTGTTACAAAAGTTCCGAAAGAAAATCCAGCCACCTGCCCTGTTTGAGCAAAAATATTTACAGCATAACTATAATTATTAGATCCATTTGGATCAATATAGTTAGCGGCTCCAAATACATTCCAAGTTCCATTATTAAACCATTTGCTAGCTATATTTTGTAACTCGATTTTGCTCTCATCTACATTAGCCGTTCCACCGCCACTACTCATGCCAACATATGGATTTTGAATATACCCCGTAGATGAAATATAACTTGCAGCAGGAGATACCACCTCTGCTTCTGAAGCATGAGCACTCAAATCAATATCATCTGCAAAAACATGCGTAACCGTAAGACATGCACCCCCTAAAATATATACTATTTTTTTTATTAACATAATACACCTTTAAAACTTATAACTAATTGAGTGTTACATTGTAACATACATAATATATTAACGTAACTAATAATTCACACACAACAAGAAATAGGTAGTTATTATAAATGATAACGATTCTCATTTGCAAATATTTAAAAGTTAACATGGGCACGGGGAGGTGCAATCTTGCATCAAATAATTGACATATAGATTATTATACGTTATAGTAGCTCCCTGACATTTACTAAAACTAAACAGTTTAATAACTTGGATACAATGAATAAAGTAATAATAGTAATTTTAACATATTTTCCATTAGTATCATTTGCATCAGACGTCACCTTTGAACGACTCGATTCAAACGTAAACCTAAGCTTGGTTACCGGTACAGTTGGTAATTATTATAATTACGGAATGGGAATTAACGCAAGTATAATTCGTGATAATTTATGGGGGAGTGTTAATCTTAGTGGAGTAACTAACCTTCAGACGACTCTTCTAAATGTTGTTCAACCTCAAAGAATATCTAATAATATTAGCATGAGTGGTAAAGTTGGCTATGTATTAAATAGTTATAATAATCTAATATTTATCCCATATATTGGAGTTGGTTTTGATAGTTCAAACATGACTTTTTATACAGATAGTTCTGAGCCACTTTTTAATTATAGTGATGTAAATCTCAATATTATAGGCGGTATAAAACCAGAGTTAGCACTTAGCAAAATTTTAAAACTATCAATGGATACAAATATAATTTTAGAGGAGCAAAAAACTATTGTACCAAATACAGAAACCACATTGGCACATTCAGACTTATTAAATTATTATTTGAATATTACCCCAGCACTACAAATTAATCCATATAAAAATTTAAATATCGAATTATTTTATCAATACTCTACGGCTTTGACTAACAACCAAATTACACATAATGTTATTTATCAAGGTTACTCCTCAGCTTCAATTATTAACTCCACATTAAAAGCACAAAATATGCTTGGAATTAATATTGGCTTACTTTTTTAGTGATTTTTCCCTTAAACCTTAAAACCACCAAGAATATTTACCGACGGAGATGTTAATCATTAATCATGTATATCTAATTACAAAAACTTGGGAATCTATTAAAGCTGAACAAAACTAAAATTTGTTTTACATAACTCTATTAATTCAATGGGATTATCAGTTATAAATCCGTCAACCCCCCAAGATATTAATTTTTTAACCAATACTGGATTAAATACAAAACCTGAATGCTCAGGCCAAGTCCACACAAAAATTTTTAAGCCTAGTTTTTTAACTTTGAGTACGTCTTCATATCTAAGCTCATTATCCTCAGGTTCGTATGAGTAGCCACCCAAAGCTTTTACAAGGTTAGGAAGAAATGCCAATTCACTTTTTGACATTTTACTAGCCTCATCCATTACCTCTGAATTAGCAAACCACTTTTGATAATTATCTTTAGTATCAAATGCAAATAAGTATGCAGTTTTGATATTAGGATTAAATTTATTTAGTGCTACTAATATCCTCCAATCGAATGCTTGTACTTTTATTCGATTCACTAGATTATTTTCTTGGATAAACTCATATACTAATCTTGCTAATTCACTTGGACTTTCGCTCCAATCGGGATACAAAAAACTATTTTTTATTTCAATTTGAATTTGAATAGTATTATTAGTCTTTAAATTTACGAAATCAACAATTTCTTGAAGAGTATTTAGCCTAGTATTAGGAATTTGTTTTTGGTTTGGAAACCATTTGGCATAATTACTACTAGGGTTAAGCCTTACAGTATAATTATTTTTTAACTCTATCAAAGTAAGATCTTTGATTAAAGTGGTATTATTTACAATTTCGCTCGTACTAATACTTGATAAAATATCAGAGTTAATATGAAGATCATGGTAGGCAAGTATTATTTTGTCACGCGTTGTAACTATATCAACATCGATAGAATCAACAGCACATTCTAGTGCAACTTCATATCCAGGTATAACATTTTCGAGAGCATAAGATCTAGCACCCCGATGACCTATAATAGAAACTTTATTCACTGACATTTAACCACCTTACTCACGCCTTCAACATTAGTATAATGCCAACCCATAATCATAATCTTACTCTAATTGCAGATATGTTTGATTAGTTATTTAGGTTTAATACTAGCTTATAATCATAAACATTTACTTTTTAAAAGAGCTTAAGTGTAACATAATTTTATTGGAATTAATGTAGTAAAATATGAACATTTGCAAAATAAACTAAAAAATAAAAAAGTTATCATAAATTAAAACTTTAACCCCAGATGGGCAACTATGTTGCCCATCTGAACTATTTCCCCTATTTTTCTACTTCACAAGTATATGTTTCTGGTTTTGCTTTATAGTTGTAGCCAGGAAAACCTTTAAATTCGTCATAACGTTTATTAATATAATTATACGCCTCAATTGTTAACTCTTCAGCCACATCTTTACATACATTATTTTTAGATTTAGTTTTACACTTTTTAGTATTAGGATCATAATCATAAGGGAATAGCTGATAAGGATCATAACCTAAGTCCTGAATTTTCATAGCACGCAACTTCTCACCCCATGTAAATTCAACAAATGGTTCAATACTATCTCCATCAATTAGCTGCTGCCATTTAAACTCTGGAGTTTTTTTTGTACCCTTATTACACTTATGATCTTCAATTAATTTAATTAAACTACGATAAGGATCATTACCCATCTTCAGAAAAGTACGAGGTAAGCTTTCAAAAGATATAGTTTGATAATTTACGTCTTTTAACCATACTCTTCTCTCAAAAATCAAACGATCAATCATATATTTATATGCATCACTCAATGGAAGCTCTTGTGAAAACTTAGAGTTATAATAATTATCACTAATATGCACATAAACTCGCCTATCGGAATAATTACATTTTTCCTTATCAATACTCTTATCTTCATTTTCTACTAGCTCAGCTAATTTATGTAATGCATAGGTATGATGGTGGCCATTAAATAGCATTATTTTGCCATCAGGTGCTACTACACCCGCAATTCCTTGTGGAGAAGAAATTCCAATTTGTCCGCCATCTTCAAGGTTAGCATAATCAGAACCTCGTTTGAACAAATCCTCGTCAAGTTTACCATCATTACATTTCTTCACAAATTTAGCTAAAGTACCATCTTTTTTCATATTAATAACATATTCACCAATATTGGACTGGCCAGGTATCAAATTATCTAGAGTAGTTAAACATTCTCCTCCCAAAGTGCTTGGTGAACATTTTTCTAGATTAATATTACCACTTCCAACACCAGCGTTGCATCCAGATAAACCCCAAATTAATAATAAATAACAAAATGTATGTTTTTTCATTATGCTCACCAAGCCACATTTAATTTTAAGCCATACGCTTGCTGCGTTGTAGTCAGAGGATTAACACCCAAGCCACCTTGATTAATTGTATTTAAGGCATTTTGATCTAATTGACTTTGCTGAGTTATATACTGTAGATAAGGTATAATCGATATATGTTCACTCAATTTACCAGCAAGACCAATCTCATAAGTTACAGCCCATTGGTTTACGCTCGAATTAATTGATTGGATTTTTATTGGCCCACTAGGAAGTGCACCTTGTAAGGTATTTGTTTGATAACCACCAAATATGTCGACATATGGCGTAAATTTAGGTGTTGCTCTAAATGCTAGTTTGCCTCCAACAAAGTATGAGTAGGTTTGCGAATTAATATAGTTTCCAAGATTATCAGCATATACAATGCCCATATTCATGTTATCGTATGCATTAATCCTAATATAAGGTGTAATTTCTGCATCTTCAGAAATATGAAAGTTATAACCTAATTTAGCCGTTACTCCATAACCCCAAGGGTTAGATATTCCAGAGACTGGAGCCGTTACTAGTGGTAGACTTGAAAGATAATTATTTCTGGCATATAGTCTGGCTTCATAGTATAGACCACTACTTAAACTCTGGGCAAAATAAGTATAATATTGACTAGCATTGGGGGTAAATTCAATAGCTGCTCCAGCATTTGAAATTGTCTCTTGTTTAGGAGAATCACCAACAACACCATCATAATTTGCTAATACTTGTGATTCACTTAAATTTGGTAAATTCTTTGCATATACTGTAGAAAAACTTAACAAACATAAACTAATTACATTTTTTCTCATTGATTTCACTTTTAAATAATCCTAAAAAAACAATTTTATTAAATACTATTTCTGTGATTCTTAATTAATCACGGGAGTTATTATATTTAAATGGTTAATATTTTTTAAGAATAATTTTTAAATAGAGTATTTAATAGAACAATATAAATACTATTCAGATGCTTAGACGACTAATATGGACTGACTTCTATCGTAGATTATTATCAATAAATTCAAAATCAGTATTCTTTTTTCAAAAATACTTTATTTATGGATATAATGACAGCATCTAGAAATAAAGAGGATTCTTGGTAAGTTTTATAAGAAACTTTAGAAACAGATAAAAAGATTATAGTTTAATTGACAATACTAATGAGAAAAATAGATTATAGAGCCAATGCAAAAAAGCATTGGCTATTAAGTTAAAAGTTTGGCGAGGGCATTTATCTATTACAGAACTAAGCGACGAACGTCTGCCATAACCTGTGCTAAATATGTAGTAAACTTTGCAGCTAATGCCCCATCAATAACTCTATGATCATATGATAATGATAATGGCATCATTAGACGCGGTGCAAACTCTTTACCATTCCACACTGGTTTGATACTTGATTTTGATACACCTAATATTGCAACTTCTGGAGCATTTACAATAGGAGTAAACGCAGTACCACCAATACCACCAAGACTTGAAATCGTAAAACTACCACCTTGCATATCTAGAGGTTTTAGTTTACCCTCACGTGCAAATTTAGCTAACTCGCTAGTTTCTTGTGCTATTTGTACAACCCCTTTTTTATCAGCATCTTTAAGTACTGGCACTACTAAACCTTGAGGAGTATCTGCAGCAAACCCAATATTAAAGTATTTTTTGTATACAATATTATCACCATCAATTGATGAGTTAAACTCAGGAAATCTCTTCAAAGCAAATACGCATGCTTTTATTAAAAACGCCAAAGGAGAGACTTTAATTTCAACTTTTTTGTATTCTTCATTTATCTGTTTTCTAAACTCTTCCAGACTTGTAATATCAGCTTCATCAAACTGAGTAACATGAGGAACCATTACCCAATTACGTGACAAATTGGCACCCGATAGTTTTTTGATTCGTGAACGTTCTTTCACCTCAATCTCACCAAACTTAGTGAAATCAACTTTAGGCCAAGGTAATAAATCTAAACCAGCTCCAGCACCAATACTAGAACTTTGATTAGTTAAAATACCTTTTACAAATGATTTTAAATCAGCTTCAGTAATACGGCCTTTATCACCACTGCCTTTAATAGCACCTAAATTAGCTCCTAATTCACGGGCTAGTTTTCTAATTGAAGGAGATGCATATGCATGACTAAATGAGTCTTCATCAATTGGTGGATTAGCTTGACTAAGTACTGGAGCTACAGGTTTTTCACTAGATACAACAGCTTCTGCAACTGGTACTACAGGTGCTGCAACTGGCATCGTTACTTTTTCCTCAGCTGGCACTACTTCACTACTTGAGCTAATCTCAATCTTTAACATCAAGTCGCCTTCATTTACTTTAGATCCTACTTTAATAATGACCTCTTTAATAACGCCAGAAGCAGTTGCTGGAACCTCCATAGTTGCTTTATCTGTTTCAAGCATTACCAAATTATCATCAATCTTTATGGTATCTCCTACATTAACATAAACCTCAGCCACGTTAACATCTGAACTTCCACCAATATCCGGAATTCTTAGCTCCATTAGAGACATTCTAACCTACCTTTATATAAACAATTAATTTAAACTTCCCAAGGATTAGACTTATTAGTCAGAATCTTATATTTTTTGATTGCACTAGCAACTAAATCTGCTTCAATTAAACCCTCATCAGCCAACCCTTTGAGTGCTGCAACCACTATATAGTAACGATTAACCTCAAAAAACTCACGAAGTTGAGTGCGAAGATCCGAGCGTCCAAAACCATCTGTACCAAGCACATTATAACGTCCAGGTACATACTCACGAATCTGCTCCGCATAATTACGGATGTAATCAGTCGCTGAAACCGTTACTTTTGCACTATTTTTTTCTAATAATTCAGTAATAAATGGTTTTTTGGCTATTTTTGTTGGATTTAACATATTACTACGGGTAATACTCATACCATCACGATGAAGCAAATTATATGAAGTAGCAGAAATTAAATTACTACTAACTCCAAAATCTTGTTCCAAGAGATTAGCAGCTTCAATTACTTCACGAAAAATCGTACCACTACCAAGTAAATTAACTCTTAGTTTTAAGTTACTGGCTTTTCTAAATAAATACGCTCCACGAACAATATCCTCTTCGACACCTCTTGGCATTTCAGGATGAATATAATTTTCATTCATGATAGTTATATAGAAGAATTTATCTTTATTTTCAACATACATTTGTTGCATACCATGACGTATAATCACAGCTAATTCATATCCGTATGTAGGATCATAGCTATCACAGTTTGGAATTAACCCTGCTTGAATATGGCTATGGCCATCTTCATGCTGTAAGCCCTCACCATTTAGAGTGGTTCTACCAGCAGTGCCACCAATCATAAACCCTCGAGCCCTCATGTCCCCTGCCGCCCAAGCCAAATCACCAATTCTTTGGAAACCAAACATCGAATAATATATATAAAAAGGAATAGTAGCTAAGCCATGATTTGCATAACTTGTTGCTGAGGCAATCCAAGTTGACATTGCTCCTGGCTCATTAATGCCTTCTTGAAAAATCTGCCCCTTAATATCTTCTTTATAGAACATTAGTTGACTTGAGTCTTCTGGAGTATATAATTGCCCCACATGAGACCAAATACCAAGCTGCCTAAACATACCTTCCATACCAAAAGTTCTTGACTCATCAGGAACAATAGGAATAACTAGTTTACCAATTTCTTTATCTTTAACTAGTACATTAAGTATCCGTACAAATGCCATAGTAGAAGACATTTCACGATCCCCACTACCTTTTAGTAATACTTCAAAAGCAGACATTGCTGGAATTGCTAGTTTTACATGAATTGGTTTTCTAACTGGTAAATAGCCACCTAATTTTTCTCTTTGAGCATGTAAGTATTTGTCTTCAGCACTATCTTTGTCTGGCATCAGAAATGGTAATTCTTCAATTTGCTCATCGGTTACTGGGATATTAAATTTATTGCGGATACCTTTTAGAGTATCAGTCGATAGCTTTTTGGTATTATGGGCAACATTTTGAGATTCGCCTTCATTACCCATCCCAAAACCTTTAATAGTTTTGGCTAGGATAACAACTGGTTTGCCCTCTGGATTAGAAGTGGCTTCTTTATAAGCAGCATATATTTTATCAATATCATGACCACCACGAGTTAGATGCCAGATATCATCATCCGTCATATCTTTCACAAGCTCTAAGGTCTCTGGTTTTTTACCAAAAAACTTCTGACGTATATAAGACGCATTTTTAGCTCTAAATGCCTGATATTCACCATCCACGGTCTCCATCATTAGCTCTTTTAATTTACCTGTTGTATCTTTAGCTAACAATGCATCCCAACCTTTACCCCAGATAATTTTAATAACTTTCCAACCAGCACCATTAAATAAGCCTTCAAGGTCTTGAATAATCTTACCATTACCATTTACTGGCCCGTCTAAACGCTGTAAATTACAATTAATCACAAAAATTAAATTGTCCAATTTGTCTTTTGAAGCAATATGAATATTACCAAGAGTCTCTGGCTCTGAAGTTTCACCATCGCCAATAAAACACCAAACTTTACGACCTTCGTTTTTGATTAATTCACGATCACCTAGATATTTCATAAACCGTGCTTGATATAGTGCCATTAACGGCCCAAGCCCCATTGATACTGTTGGAAACTGCCAATAATCTGGCATAAGCCACGGATGTGGGTAAGAGGATAAACCTTTATGCTTTGATTCCTTACGAAAGTTTAATAATAACTCTTCAGACAAACGCCCTTCAACAAAGCTTCTTGCATAAATCCCAGGGGCAGAATGCCCTTGGATAAATATCATATCACCGTGAAGCTCACCCTTAGGAGCTTGCCAAAAGTGATTAAACCCAACCTCGTACAAACTAGCTGATGAAGCATAAGATGAAATATGCCCACCTAGTTCACTACTATCTTTATTAGCTTTAGCAACTATAACTGCAGCATTCCAACGTATATATGCCGCTAATTTTTTTTCTATGTTTCTGTCTCCAGGATACACAGGGTGTTTATCTTGAGGGATTGTATTTAGATACTCAGTTGTCGCACTTCCAGAAATATTTTTGCCACCACGCTCTTTTAGGCGTTTAGCGACTTCTTTAAGTATACCCTCTGCAACATCTGTCGATTCATTATCAATCACACCATCAATTGAGTCTAACCATTCTTTAAGCTGTTCATTATCAAATACAATACTCATTAATTTTACCTTCGCAAATTTTATACGCCAAATATATATCTCTATGATCAAGAACACTGCTTTATTAGAGATCCATATTTGACAGATTAAGTGCCGTTAGTATATCATACTAGCTTATATGCATCCTTAACAATTGTTTTTGCACTGCGAGATACAATCTAAGAATCATAAGGCATTTTAAGACAATATTTTTGTATACGCAAGTATAAAAAATATTTTTAATACAGGGGTAATTACACCATGAGTAAATTAGTTGATATTAAACAGTTTGGACAAAAAATTTGGCTAGATAATGTATCAAGAGAACTATTAAACTCAGGAAAACTAAATAAACTAATCGTAAATGATGGAATTGCTGGGGTTACTTCTAATCCAACTATTTTTCATAAAGCAATTAGTAATGAGTCATCATATCAAATAGATTTAGCAAAATTAAAAACCAGTAATCTAAGCCTTGAAGAACGCTATGAGGCACTTGTTATTCCTGATATACAACAGGCCTGTGATTTAATGAGTGATTTATATAATAGCTCTAATTACGTGGATGGTTATGTTAGTTTTGAAGTATCACCACTTTTAGCAAATGATGTAAAAGGCACTATTAGTAATGCCAAACGTTTATGGGATAAAATTGACCGCCACAATGCTATGATTAAGATTCCAGCAACTCAAGCTGGAATTAAAGCTTTTCAAGAGCTAACCGCTCTTGGGATAAATGTGAATATAACTCTTATTTTTTCTTTGAAACAAGTTTTTAATGTATGGGAAGCGTATATTAATGGGCTACAAGACCGACTCAATAAAGGTTTAGCAGTTAAAAACATCAAAGCTGTTGCGAGTTTCTTTTTATCTAGAATTGATACAGAGATAGACCCCAAAGTACCAGTTATATTTAAGGGTAAAACCGCGATAAATTTATGTAAAGAAGCATATAGAGCATATAAAGAGATATTTGATGGTATAATATTTGGCGACCTAAAAGCAGCTGGTGCTACGCCACAGTTTTTACTATTTGCAAGCACTGGAACCAAAAACCCAGATTACTCTGATGTAATGTATGTTGAAGAATTAATTGCACCTGAGACAATTAACACAGTCCCTACCAGTACCCTAGATGCATTTAGAGAACATGGTCATGTAGCTCTTAGCTTAACCAAGAATATCGATAAAGCTCGAGAGTTTCTTGAGGAAATAAATCGATATGTTAATCTTGCAGAAGTTGGAGAACAACTCCAAAATGATGGACTTAAATTATTTGAAGCATCATTTAGTGATTTAATTGAATTAATGAAATAATATCCAATTTTTGAAATGTAGTATGATAGATAGAACTAAATTTATTAATTATCTCTCACCAGCCAAGCTTAATCTAGGACTTAAAGTAGTAGGTAAGCGTCCTGATGGATATCATTTACTTAATACTATATTTTGTTTAATTGATTTATTTGATCAAATTGAAATTCAGATAATTGATAAACCACAGATATCATTAATAGAACATAATCAGGCTTGGTCTTACACTACAGACCTAGGCTACAAGGCAGCAAAGCTACTTCAACAAGCAACTGACTGTCAATTTGGAGCTAATATTAAGATCAAAAAAACCATCCCTAGCGGTGCTGGCTTGGGTGGTGGCAGTTCTAACGCAGCAACTGTATTATTAGCTCTAAATCATTTATGGCAACTAAATTTACCTCAAAACCGGCTAATTGAATTAGGAAAAATACTTGGTGCTGATGTGCCGTTTTTCATTTATGGACAAAATGCTTTTGCTACAGGAATTGGTGATATATTTAGCCCAATTACACTCAAAGATGAGTTTTTTGTGCTAGTTCAACCTGAATTTCACATACCAACCAAAAGTATTTTTAGTGCAATTAAGCATTTTTCTAAAGCGTCTGACGAATCAACCGCCTCAAAAGAGCTTTTAAATAACCCACACAATGATTTACAAGATGTAGCCATAAAACTTTACCCCCAACTAACAACTATTATTGATGACCTAAAATGCTTTGGTAATCCAATTATGACTGGATCTGGAAGTGCTATTTATTTAAGTTTTTATAACTTAAAAGATGCAAATAAAGTTGCACAAGAAATAGGAAAAAGTTATAATACTTACCTTGTGAAAAATTTAAGTAAGTCTCCAGTTTTCACAAAAAGTTCGTAGGGGAGTCGCCAAGTGGTAAGGCATCGGATTTTGATTCCGACATTCGCAGGTTCGATCCCTGCTTCCCCTGCCAGAATATCTTTATATCAAGCGTGTTGTTGTACATACGCCCAATAATAGTAGGGAAATTTATGTTAGTCCGTAAAAACTTAATGCTCTTTACTGGAAATGCTAATCCGGAATTTGCACAGCGCGTAGCTGACTGCCTTGATATGCAACTTGGTGAAGCATCGGTCACCCAGTTTTCTGATGGTGAAGTATCTGTATCTTTACTTGAGAACGTTCGTGGCTCAGATGTTTTTATTCTGCAACCAACATGTTACCCCACCAATGACAACCTGATGGAAGTTTTAGTTCTAACTGACGCACTTAAACGTGCTTCAGCAGGTCGTATAACCGCGGCTATACCATACTTTGGTTATGCAAGACAAGATAGACGCCCTAGATCTGTTCGAGTACCTATTTCAGCAAAATTAGTAGCTAATATGTTAACATCGGCTGGAATTGACCGTGTACTTACTGTTGATTTACATGCTGATCAAATTCAAGGTTTTTTTGATATCCCAGTTGATAACATCTATGCTAGCCCTGTTTTACTTAAAGATATCAAATCTAAAAACCATAAAAACTTGATGATAGTATCTCCTGACACTGGCGGTGTAGCTAGAGCAAGAGCTTTTGCTAAATCACTTAACGTTGACATGGCGATTATTGACAAACGTCGCCCCAAAGCTAATGAAGCTGAAGTAATGAATATTATTGGGGATGTTGAAGGTAAAACATGCGTTATTATCGACGATATGATTGACACTGCAACTACATTATGTAAGGCGGCAGAGGCTTTAAAACAAAAAGGAGCCCAGAAAGTATTTGCATATGCGACTCATGCCGTGTTTTCAAATAATGCCCTACAAAAAATATCAGACTCAATCCTTGACGAAGTAGTAATTACTGATACTATACCGTTACGAGACGAAGCCAAAATTAATAAAAAGGTAAGGATTGCCACCATATCAGCATTATTTGCCGAAACAATACGCCGTATAAATAACGAAGAATCAATTAGCTTATTACTAAACGACTAATAAACCATTATACTAACTAAGCTTTATTAGTCTTTACGCAATACGAAATATCCACCAACACCAAATAAAACCAAGGTTGGTAATATTGCCGATAAGATAGCGTTCCAATGAAATAACAACGCTAGAAATCCGAATAATTTAGTAGTGAAGAAAAATGCCACTCCAATTATAATACCTGCGAACAGTTTGGAGCCTAGATTTATATTTCTACGATTATTAGGAATAAAAGCTAACGCAATTAAGGTCATAGAAATACAGGCAAGTGGATACATAAGCTTACCCCAGAAAGCGATATTATAGCGACTTGTAGATTGATTGTTTACTTCAAGATGCTTTATATACGTTAATAAGCCAATCGCTGACATTTCTTCTGGTTGAATAACCAACACATTAAAATACTTAGGTTCGATGGTTGTCTTCCAAATATAATCATTTAGTAAGGTACTTTCGACATTTATGCCAGTATAATTAAACCTAGCAACATGCTTCAAAATCCAGCTATTTTTATTAAAGTCATATGAACCTTTATCTGCGGTTAAAAACTCTTGCAATTTAAGATGATTGTCATAATGAAATATATTAATCCCCTCAATTGTTGAATCTGGCATAATTTGTTTAATATTTACAAAGCCATTTTCGCCATCTTTACTCCACACTCCAGTATGTAACTGAGTAGATACCGTCTCTTGTAATTTAGTTTTTTTGTAAACTTGCGCATAATTATTGGCAAATGGTGCAATAAACTCACCAAGGGTAAGTGTCAGTAAACTAAAAACAAATCCATAGCTTAACAAGATAATCATTATTTTACGCAAAGAAATCCCACTGGTACGAATAATAGCGTACTCTGAATAGTTTACCAAATTTAACATGGCTAACATCACACCAATTAGAACTGCTAGAGGCATTAATAAATACATATAATTTGGAATTGATAGTATTGTATAAAACAACATTGAAAGCGTATTAAAATCCCCTTTGCCAACATTACCAACCTCACCTATTATATTAAAGATCGAGAAGAGCGTTATAAACGCCAGTAACATTAAAAACGTATTAAACAAGCATTTTTGAAATATATATTTGGTTATGGCTGTCATTATTTATTTTTTGAAGAAAAATAACCTTTTGGAAAGGTTTTTAAGTAGGTTAAAAAAACTGCAACTAATAGCAT
>CANEUJ010000016.1 GCA_947441745.1 Neisseriaceae bacterium
GCGTTCTACATTTTTATCAAATTTTGCATCCACTATATCATTGACAACACACCCAGCAGTTCTAGTTAAAAAAACGCCAAGAGCAAATACAACAATAGTATAAAGGGGAGGAATGCCATGGGCTGCTACAACTAAAGCACCAAGTGTCGGCCATAAAAGCAGTAAAATTCCGATTGGTTTATCAACACGCATAAGACTTAGATAATTTTTTAGCATATAATCACTTCACATTACAAGAATTAATTTAAGCATCAATCCTAACACATTTAATAGGTAAATGTGCTACAATATTGCATTAAAGTATTGTTAATAGCGAACCCTATGCAAGATTACTCGGTTATTGTTGAAAATGCTAGCTTTGGCTATAGTGATGATGCACCAGTATTAAAAAACATTTCACTAAAAATCCCCAAAGGAATAACAGTTGCCATAATGGGTGGTAGTGGCTGTGGCAAAACAACCCTACTAAAACTTATATCAGGGCAAATTAAACCATCTGTTGGTAGCGTTACTGTACTAAACCAAGAAATCACCAGACAGTCGAATAAACAAATCCTCCAGCTCAGAAAAAGAATGGGCATGTTATTTCAATTTGGGGCTTTGTTCACCGATATGTCGGTTTATGAAAATGTAGCATTCTGCCTAACAGAACACACTAATTTGTCTGAGAGTATGATAAAAAAAATTGTAGCCATGAAATTAAATGCTGTAGGTCTCTTTGGAACTGAGCAATTAATGCCACAACAGCTATCAGGTGGAATGTCAAGACGTGTTGCACTAGCCCGTTCTATGGCACTTGACCCTGAATTAATGATGTATGATGAACCTTTTACTGGATTAGATCCGATATCACTAAACGTATCAGCTATGCTAATCCAAAAACTAAACAAAGCCTTAGGGCAAACATCTATTTTGGTGACCCATGATATTGAATCGTCATTCAAAATAGTTGATTATATATATTTTATGGCAGATGGTGAAATTATTTCAGAAGGCTCACCAATTGATGTGCAAAACACAGATAATCCTATGGTTCGTCAGTTTATTGAAGGTAAGGTAAATGGCCCATATAGCTTTGAGTATAAAACTAATTTAGATTATAATACATACCTAGGAATATTATAAGTGCAAAAACTAATTAATTATTTAGTAGCTCTTGGTAACCCATTTGCGGGATTTATACTTCACTTAGGTGGAGTATTTAACTTGTTTTTAGAGATATTATCAAGCATCGCTTACCCACTTAAGAAACCAGCACTAATAATCAAAGAAATATATTTCTCTGGTGTGCGTTCTTTAGTAATAATAGCAATATCAGGCTGGTTCGTAGGTATGGTTCTTGGTTTACAAGGATATAATACCTTACAACGTTTTGGATCAGTTAGTATGATAGGCTCTCTAGTAGCATTATCTCTACTTCGCGAACTAGGGCCTGTATTAACAGCAATTTTGTTTGCGTCTCGTGCTGGTTCTGGCATTACTGCCGAAATAGGACTTATGAAAGCAACCGAACAATTAGATG
Organism: Neisseriaceae bacterium; assembly: GCA_947441745.1. Classification (GTDB taxonomy): domain Bacteria; phylum Pseudomonadota; class Gammaproteobacteria; order Burkholderiales; family UBA11063; genus Aquella. Next base: position 1,523 of record CANEUJ010000016.1, read on the forward strand.
CAATGAGTGTAATGGCGGTATCACCAATAAAACGGATAGTTGCACCCAAATTTATTGGTGGCATAATATCAGTACCTATACTTACTTGTTTGTTTAATACTTCAGGTATATTTGGTGGATATTTTGTCTCGGTTTTATTACTTAAATTAGATAACGGAATATTTTGGTCACAAATGAGTGATAGTATTGCATTACATGAAGATATATTTAACGGTATAATTAAAAGTTTTATTTTTGGTATTGCAGTTACTTTAATTGCAGTATATCAAGGCTTTATAGCAAAACCAACTGCTGATGGAGTATCAAGTGCTACAACCAGAACAGTTGTCAGCTCAGCTTTGGTAGTGTTAGCATTAGATTTTATATTAACCGCTTGGATGTTTTAAGGTAAGAAATGAAAAGATTAACTATTGATTTCTCAGTTGGAATATTTGTTTTAATTGGCATTTGTTGTTTGGCTTTTTTATCAATAAAAGTAGCAACTCATACTAATTTGGGATCTTCAGATAAAGATAATTATACAGTTTATGCTGGATTTACTAATATTGGTTCTCTAAAAGTCAATGCACCAGTTAAGGTATCGGGTTTTGTAGTAGGACGTGTTACTAATATTAGTTTAAACCCTAGTACATATCAAGCAATTACTACGCTAACAATTAATAATCACTACCTATTTTCTAGTGATACCTCAGCACAAATTTTAACTACTGGGCTACTTGGGGAACAGTATGTTGCACTTCAATCTGGAGCTGATAGTGCTATGCTAAAAAACGGTGATACTATTAGCATTACTTCTTCCGCTATGGTTCTTGAAGATTTAATTGGTAAATTTATGACTGGCTCAACATCTAAGTAATATTTTTGGAGTAATTATCACATGAAGCGGATTTGTTTTTGTTTATTATTTTGTGGTCTGGTATTTAATTCTTTTGCTAAAGAAACTGCATCAGCTAGTGAAGTTGTAGTTAAAGCAGTAGCTTCTAAACCTGCTATCACAACTAAAGCCGTTGCCTCTAAACCTGTAGCCGCAAAAGAGGTTGTTAGTGGTGTGATTATTGATATAACGCCTTGCGAACCAACATCTCCATGTGGAGTAGTTAGTGATACAACCAAAAAAGTTCTTGAAGCTATTAACAAAGGCGTCCCTAAAACTAAAACCGTTAGTCTAATTAATGCTGCTGTAGCTCCAGAGTTTGATTTTGACCTCATGACCCGTTACGCTATGGGAAATAACTGGAAACTAGCTACACCAGAAGAACAGGTGCAATTAGTTGAGCTATTTAAAGAACTATTAATTTACACCTACTCTACTGCATTATCCAAATTTAAAGGTGCTCAAATTACTTTAATTACCAGCACTATTACAGGCAAAAAATCTGAAATTATAACCCAAGTATTATTACCAAGTGCTAATCCAAACTCACAGCCAATTAAAGTAGAATACGACCTAGCTAAAGTATCAGAATATGCCACATGGAAAGCATATGATATTAAAATTGAAAATGCTAGTCTAATTACTACATATCGTAATCAATTTAATGAAGTTGTTCAATCAGGTAAAATTGAAGGTTTAATCAAACAACTAGTAGATAAAGTAGCTACATTGAAAGCTCCAAAAGCATAATGTCTACATATAAACTACCTAACTCTTTATTAGTAAGTAATGTTACTCAGTTACTTAGTGAGTTTAATAAACACATTGATTCTAAAGCTTTAGTTACGATAGATCTATCTAATATTAGTAATATAGATTCAGCAGGACTAGCCTTCTTGATAGAATTAAAAACAAATTGCATACACAATAACTACAAAATTAACTTTACCAATCCATCTGAGCCAGTAATTAATTTCTGCAAACTTTATCAAATAACACTATAAATATGTTTAATATCATCAAAATGCGTCGACTATTAAAAACAACCTTATGTATTAGTTTAATATTCTCATATTCTTCTAGCTTTGCTATTTATGAATCAAGTACTTTACTTAATGATAGATTTGAAAACTATAATCGCAATGCTTACCGCATGAATAGTACCTTGGACAAAAACTTTATACGTCCAACTACAGTTTTTTATGTTACTTATGTACCGCAACCTTTTAGATCAGCTATCCAAAACTTCTTTAATAACTTGCGTGATTTCGTTACTCTTGGTAATGATATACTTCAATTAGCTGGGATATCAACGATGCATAACATCATGCGTATCACAATTAATTCTACCATTGGTATTGTTGGACTAATCGATGTATCTACAAGTCTTGGACTACCACAAGAAAAAAACTCTTTTGGTCAAACATTTAAAGTTTATGGGTGGAAAAACAGTAGTTATATCGTCTTGCCATTTCTAGGTTCATCAACAGTCAGAGATTCAATTGGTTTAATACCTGATACACTCTTTAACCCTACATGGTGGATTATACCAAGACAGTACAACTATATATCAGTTGGCTTATTTACTGTTAATGCTATTGATTCTAGGTCAAAATATCTTGATTATGATGATGTATTAGATACATCTCTTGACCCATATGTGACAATTCGAGAGTTCTACTTACAAGGGGTAAACGAAAACGCCACCCAAAATGAGAGTAGCAATGATGTTAATATTGATAGTTTATTAAATTAGTGATAATAAAATTTAAATTTTACCACTACCTAATTTACCGCAAACAACATAAATAACTGCTATAAATGCTATCAAGGTAAATATTGGGTATATCAGTAATGCAGTATAATAATGTGTTTCAAGAATACCAAAGTCATAATTCACAAAGATATTAGCTATATTAAAATGCTCAAGAACATAGCCAAATATAATCTGCCCCAAAAATCCTCCCAACACAATAAAAGTATTATTCATACCTACAACAGAACCACTTAGTTCAGGCGGAGCAAGTTTAGGCACTAGTGAAAATGCTACAATTACACCTGAAGCTGAGATACCACCACAAATTACTACTATTAACACTCCATGATAACCAAATACGATGGGTATTGCCATTAAAAGATAAGTAATAAGCCCCAAACCTGCTAATAGACATATGATGATTTTTGCTGAAGCAATATCTTTTATCATTATACTAACTAATATACTAGCAATCATAAAACTCGCCCAATAAACCTGAATCAAATCTAGTGCTTGAACTTCAGAGTACTCATGAACGTGAATTAGATAGTTTTTGAGCCAGTATCCCGCAAAAGACATTATAATCAACCAAGTAGTAAATGAGTAAATAAACATACAAATTAAACGCTTGTTTTTAAAAAGTTGAAATGCAGATTTAAATGCCGCAATAATAGTAACTTGTTTTTTTGGCTCAGGTTTTATATTACGGACTAATACTAATGAAATTAGTAAAAGAAACATGCAAAAACCAAGCACAATATACGCAGAAAAATCAAAGCCATAATTAGTTATTAGATACTTAAATGGTTCTGCTGCAATAACAGAACCACATCCTGTGAAAGACTCAAGAATACCAATTAATAATGGCAACCACTTTGTTGGCAAGAATTTTATTGCTATATATATTGCAGAAATATAACTAACCGCACAACCAATTCCTGTAATAAACCTACTTGAACCAAGCATAAATGGATTTGAACTCGAAAAATACAATCCAGCTCCCAATGTTGTTATGGCAATACTGATTGGTAGAACTAATTTAAGTCCAAACTTATCAAAAAACACCCCACCTGGTATCTGCAAAGCAGCATAGCTAATAAAGTACAATGAAGTCAAATTTACTACTTGGTTCTGACTTAAACCCAAAGTAGCTTCAAAATAGTCCGAAGTGTTAATTGGAACTACCTGAAAGAAAAATGACAATAACGCAAACAGCAATGCCAGTACATAAAGCTTATATCCAAGACGAATTTCACTATTCATCACAAGACTTTCTATAATAGATATTTTTTCAGGATCTATAATATTTTAACTCAATATCTTATAAATGTGCAATTTTTTTGAGATATTTTATTAAAAATAAATTATTGCTGAATGAAGTTAGTTATTTATATCCACATGACTTATCAACTTACCATCATGAAGACGATAACGTTTAGTAGCTTTAGCTGCGATTTCACTGTCATGAGTAACAATTACTAGACTAGTTTTTAACTCTTCTTGTAACTTAAAAAATATTTCTAGCACCTGATTACTTGTTTGATTATCAAGATTTCCTGTAGGTTCATCAGCAAATACAATACTTGGGCTATTTACTACAGCTCTAGCAATTGCAACTCTTTGACGCTCACCCCCAGATAACTGCCCGGGAAAATGTTTAGTTCTTTTAGATAAACCAAGACGGCTTAGTAATTCAAGAGCATGATTGCGCTTAGCTTCACTAATATAACCACTAATCATAATTGGCATAAGTACGTTTTCAAGTGCAGTAAACTCAGGCAATAAATGATGAAATTGATATATAAATCCCAGATTTTGGTTTCTAATGGCACAAATTTGATTATCATTGAGTTTACTAAAATCATTACCATTAATAATAATCTCTCCACTAGTAGCCTTATCAAGACCTGCTAACAAATGTAATAAGGTACTCTTACCACTTCCTGAGCTACCAGTAATGCTAACCGTCTCACCTGCTGCAACTTGAAAATCAATACCATTGAGGATATTTAATTCAACCCCACCTTGTTTAAAACTTTTATATAACTTTTGACAACTAAGTACATTACTCATAACGAAGTGCCTCCACAGGATCAGTTCTTGAAGCACTATAGCTTGGGTATAATGTAGCTACTATACTTAATAATATCGATACGATAAATATACTAATTACATCACTCGGAATAATTTGCGATGGCAGATAATCAATTAAGTATACATCAGCATTCACTAATTTAGCACCAGTAATTGTCTCTATAAAATGAACAATACTACCTACATTAAGTGCCATGATAATCCCAAGTATAGTTCCAGAGACTGTCCCAATAATCCCTGAGATTCCACCTTGAATCATAAAAATATGCATAATACTTCGCTTACTTGCACCCATAGTCCTTAATATCGCTATATCAGTTTTTTTATCATTAACCGTCATCACTAAAGTCGATACTAAATTAAATGCAGCAACTGCCACGATCAAAGTTAAAATAACAAACATCATTTTCTTTTCTAGCTCCACTGCCGAAAAATAATTTTGATGTTGTTCAATCCAATCAGTGATAATTATATTTTCTGGTAAATAACCTTCTAATGCATATTTTATCTTTTGAGTTTGCATTACATCATCTACTTTTAGCCTTATGCCAGTTATACCATCTGACAACTTGAACAACACCTGTGCATCATGAAGATTAATTAGAACCAAAGAGCTATCATATTCATACATATGCACATTAAAAATACCACTTACAGTAAACTGCTTAACCCTTGGTAGCATTCCAGCTGGAGTAATTTGTCCATCGGGGGTAATAAGAGTAATTTTACCCCCCAATTCCACCCCTAATTGCTTAGCTAAACCTGAACCAATTACAACATTAAAAGCTCCGCTTTCAAGGGTTTTGGTACCACCTTGTACCATATTCTCATCAATATTATCAACACCTCGTTCAAATGTGGGCTCAATACCACGAACTACAACCCCGCTAACATTACTATCAAATGATACCAATGCCTGTCCATCTACGTATGGAGCGTATTGTAAAACATGTGGATTGCTTTTATGAGCAAGCTCTGCAATTTGATGCCAGTTTTTTAAATTCCCACTAGCATCTAGTAACTGCATATGTGCAGTAACCCCAATAATTTTACCTCTTATTTCTTTTTGAAACCCATTCATAACCGATAATACAGTAATGAGAGCAGCAACACCAAGAGCGATACCTACAATAGATACCAAAGAAATAAAAGACACAAAACTACTTTTTTGTTTTGCTTTTAGGTAACGAAGACCTACTGTAATTTCAAATTTATTAAACACATTATACCTTAATTTTAATTATTTCTTCTCAGGGTATGGATTATCCAGCTTCTTCATCAAATCAGCAAAATACTCGCGTAATTGATTAGGCTCAATACCCATAAAAACCCCATCTTCAAACGCATCTTGTGCAAGTTGGCGTAACTCCTCAATATTTTGCTGCATCACTTTTATTTTTTCAGTGCAGGAGATTATTTTACCATCCTGTGCATACCAAATTTTATCCATGTTTTTTCTTACGAGTGGCTCTAGGTGCTTTATAAGAAGTCTTTGCTCCGTGCGATTTATCTACCGAGTTTTTATGATGCCTACGTGATTTTGACACTCTATGCCTTGAGTATCCAGCCCTAACAGGCAATGCTTCATCATTAACATCTTGGAAGCTTTCTAAAGCTGTATTGCCATTTCCCACGTCATTTTCCTGAACTATACGCTTAACACCAGTTACCATAGATCGCCAAGTGCTATTAAATTCAGTAAATTTTATTGAGTCTCCAGTGTGTGGGGACTGGATAAATTTATTATTTCCAATATACATCCCCACATGATCTATATATCTGTGATGAATAGTAAAAAATATCAAATCTCCTGGTTCAAGCTCATCCAAGCTCACTCGTATACCAACTCTTGCCATTTGGGCGGCGGTACGTGGCAAATCAATTCCTAATGACTTTTTAAATACATAATGAATAAATCCGCTACAATCCATTCCCTGCTGTGGATTATTCCCACCCCAACGATATGGAATACCAATAAGACTTATTGATTGCAAAAGCATATCACCTATCGCGTCTTGAGACTGTCCAGTTACTGGAACTTGAACTGTTGTGGCATCATCTTCACTTGCATATGCAGTTGTTAAACAACACCACACCAACAATACACAAATAACTTTTTTCCACATTATAAATAATTCTTTTTCAAACAAAATAACCTGAGTTAAGTATAAAGATACTATCATGAACTAGAGATTTTCTCACATTTAGCTCTCTTAGTTGCAACAAATTTCAAGATAAGCATTGTTTTTTGGTGTTATAATTTCGACCTAATATTAAATGAATGAACTTATGAATCAAGAATACGAATTTAATAAACTAAGCAAACGATTACGTGCTAATGTTGGCAAGACAATACATGATTATAATATGCTTACCGATAACGATACGGTCATGGTGTGTTTATCAGGTGGTAAAGATAGCTATACCATGCTTGATATTTTACTTGGTTTACAAAAAATAGCTCCTATTAAATTTAATTTAATAGCAGTAAATTTAGACCAAGGACAACCAGGATTTCCAACTCATATTCTACCTGAATATCTAGACAAACTTGGCGTTCCTTATAAAATCATAAATGAAGACACTTACTCCACCGTCAAAAGAGTTATACCTGAGGGTAAAACCACTTGCGGACTATGTTCTCGGTTAAGACGTGGTATTTTATATCGAGTTGCAAAAGAAATTGGTGCTACAAAAATAGCTCTAGGGCATCATAGGGATGATATATTAGAAACATTTTTTCTAAATATGTTTTATGGTGGTAAATTAAAAGGAATGCCCGCCAAACTAATCAGTGATGATGGCAATAATATAGTAATTAGACCTCTTGCTTACTGCAATGAAAAAGACATTATAAAATATGCAAAAGCTAAGCAGTTTCCAATAATACCTTGTAATTTATGTGGCTCACAACCAAATTTGCAACGCCAAGTAATCAAAGAGATGTTACAAGAATGGGGCAAACGTCACCCAGGGAGGATTGCAACAATGTTTCGATCACTTCAAAACATCGTACCATCTCATCTTATGGATACTACTAAATATGACTTTGGTCAATTATCAATAACACCTGAGGTGGGTGATATTTTATTTGATAAAGAAGACTTTAGTGTTTCCCCGTACTTCCAAAACCTTGTCCCCCTCGAGTAGTAGCATCAAAATCATCAACTAGATTAAATTCAACTTGTACAACTGGTACCACAACTAGTTGTGCAATTCGCTCCATCGGGTTTAATACAAATGTTTCAATTCCACGGTTCCATAGTGAAATAAATAATTGCCCTTGATAGTCAGAGTCAATTAATCCAACTAGATTACCCAGAACGATCCCATGCTTATGCCCAAGACCTGACCTAGGTAATATCATAGCACATAAACCTGTATCTTCAATATGAATTGCAATTCCTGTTGGAATTAATACAGTATCACCAGGAGCAAGTGTTTGCACAGTGTCTATACAAGCACGGAGATCAAGCCCTGCAGAACCACCAGTAGCATAAGCGGGTAAATTATCTTTAATTTTAGGATCTAAAATCTTAATATTTACTTTTTGCATTATTATTGACCTTTCGGAATTAATATAAATGGATCAACTGGTTTTCCGTTTTTACGTAGTTCAAAATGAAGCATTGCTTTATTAGAATCACCTTGACCCATTTCAGCTATTTTTTGTCCACGCTTAACCGTCGCACCTTCTTTAACTAAGTTTACCTTATTATGTGCATAAGCAGTTAAATATACATCGCTATGTTTGATAATGATTAGATTACCATAGTCTTTAAGTCCATTACCACTATAGACTACTTTTCCAGAATTCGAGGCGTTAATATTTTGTCCCAAAGTGCCATAAATATCAATACCTTTATTACTTGCCTTATAGCCATCAGTTTGCCCTGATGTTGGCATAATAAACCCATCAGATGAAGCAGAAGCTGGAGCTACAGCTATTGTAGCTGGTGCAGCATCAACTTGTTTTGGAGCAGTTGGTGTTATTAATGGTTTTGGATTTGATACCTGTTTTATACTAGTATTATCATCACTTAAAGAACTCATAGAAGCGGGCTGTTCTATATTAGTGGTTTTATCAACTGGTTTTGGGATTGTTGCTGCTTTGGTCATATCTATATAACTTGGTGCCTTAGTAGCATGCTCAATCGGAGCGGTATCTGGACGAGTAGCACAACCAATAGCAAAAAAACATAAAACTAATGAAATCATCTTAAATCTCATAAAAACTCCAAATTAAATAGTAACTGCCGCAATTATCGGCATCTGGTTATAATCAGTAGGTAAAATAGTAATTGGCGTAATTGATACTTTTGTATCTTCTAACTGTACTGCCACATCTGTACCTAATTGCCCTTCTTGTGGAGCTCCTGACATTCCCTGCCAATAAATTGTTGTACCACGCGAAGTAATTTGTTTTTGTAGTGGCTCATGAAGATAACGCTTACCAAGCTTAGTAGCTTCAAAAGAACCTATTTGTTCATATGGCCTGTTTGGAATGTTTATATTCCATAAAAAGGTGCTCTTTAGCACTTCTGGATTGTGGGATAATTTACCCACCAAATTAGCCACAACACGAGCTGCAGCATCTAGGTTGTCAAACTTTGGACCCTTAGTGGAGAAAGCTAAGCCAGGAACCCCATGTAGTGCACCTTCACGAGCCGCACCAACAGTACCTGAATATAATATATCTTCACTTACATTATCACCTAAATTCACCCCAGAAACAATCAAATCAGGATAATTTTCTGGAGTTTCATACACAACCTGAAGCCCAAGACGAACGCTATCAGCTGGGGTGCTTGATACATAATAAACTCTATCGCTAACTTGATGAATTTGTATTGGTGAATATACTGCAATTGATTGACTCGCACCACTTGAGTTTAGCTCAGGGGCAACAATTATAACATCATGATTTGCTGCAATAAGAGCTTCATATACAGCGATAATCCCAGGAGCTCTGTAGCCATCATCATTAGTAAGTAAAATACGCATACAAAATTTGCCTTTTTATGTCTAAACGGTATATATTATAACATGTTAGTTCAAAACTTACTCAAAGACAAGTTTTATTATCAAATGTTTTCATGTGAACGCATATAATCAATTAATTTAATATACGTATCTAAAGAGTTAGTTTTTATAATTTCATTAGTTAACTGATAGCGCCATACTTTGGCATTAAGTATACCATGATATAAGCCTATCATGTGGCGGGTAATATGATGAAGATAAATATCATTTTTTTGTGCAAGTTGTAGGTATGGGATCATTGATTCGGCAATTTCTATTCTGGATCTAATTCTACTATTTGAGCCATAATATAAATTATCAAACTCACTAAATATATAAGGATTATAGTAAGCCTCCCGACCAAGCATGACTCCATCAACATGTGTAAGATGAGTCTTTATTTCATCGGTAGTTTTAATGCCACCATTAATCACAAATTCTAAATCTTTAAAGTCACGTTTTAATTGATACACATAATCATATTTTAGTGGCGGAATCTCTCGGTTTTGTTTGGGAGATAAGCCACCAAGAATTGCATTTCTAGCGTGAACTACAAAGTGTGTGCAACCATAAAGTGCCAAAGTCGCAACAAAATCATGCACAAAGCTATACTCATTATTATCGTTTAGACCTATTCTATGTTTTACTGTTACGGGGATAGCTACTGTATCTTGCATACTCTTTATACAATCACCAACTAAAATGCTATTTGCCATCAAACAAGCTCCAAAATTTCCTGATTTTACTCGATCAGATGGGCAGCCAACATTTAAATTTATCGCACTATAACCGAATTGTTCACAAGTTTTGGCTGCTAGTGCTAGTTTTTTAGGGTCAGATCCTCCTAATTGTACAACAACAGGCTGTTCAAGGGAGTCAAATCCAAGTAAACGCTCAGTGTTTCCATGAATAATAGCATCAGCTACTATCATTTCTGTATATAAGGTGGTGTGGCTTGTAATTTGACGCATAAAATAGCGATAATGTCGGTCTGACCAATCAAGCATAGGAGCAATAGCAATCATTTTTATGACTTTAAAAATATATAATAGGCATTATTATCTCATATAGTTAAGTTTGTATAGGTATTGTCTCTTTAAGTGCTCTGTGTTTATGTTAAAATACTTGATTGCTGATTCTATATGCACTCTGTGCTAGAACTAAAAAGAATTAAAGATGGAGACATAATGTGGATAAATTAAATTCAAAAGTTAAAATACTTATTGTTATTGCTATTTTAGCAAATAGCATTGGTATGTTTTATCCATTACTTCTTAGTACTTTCTCACCCTATTATGGTAGTATTGCCAAACATATAGCACTAACTAATAACTGGGCGGATCTGATGCTATCTGGTTATGATTGGATGGATAAACCACATTTACCATTTTGGCTAAGTGCTGTATCATTTAAGATTTTTGGAATTAATTCATTCGCATATATTATACCTGGATTTTTATTCCATATTCTTGGTATTCTTTATACTTATCGTCTAGCTAGGCTTTGGTATAGCAAAGAAGTAGGATTATTAGCCGCACTATTTACGGCAACATCTCTTCATCTAATGTTATCAAGTATTGACGTTAGGGCAGAAGCTTATTTACTTGGTGAAATAATGCCTGCTTGCTACTATTGGCTAAGATATGATCGCCAGTCTAAAATTAAATACTTATTCTTAGGAGGATTATTTACTGCTTTAGCACTCATGACAAAAGGTGTTTTTGTACTAGTTACAATTATTAGTGGCCTTGCTATGTTATGGATTTATAAAAAGCAGTGGCGGAATTTTATTAGTCCTAAATGGATTATTGCCTTAGCACTATCATTTATTTTTATTGCTCCAGAGTTAATTTCTTTATACATGCAGTTTGATGCTCATCCTGATAAATTAGTGTTTGGTAATCAGCATATTTCAGGGATTAAATGGTTTTTTTGGGATAGTCAATTTGGGCGGTTTTTTAATACTGGGCCTATTATAAGTGCTAATCCACCTCCTTTTCATGAATTGTTTTTTGTGCATACGTTTTTATGGGCATATCTGCCTTGGTGGCCAATATTTTTTGCATCAATTGGTGCATTGTTTAGACGCCATAGTTATAACTATAAAGAAGCGAATTTGTATTTTTTTAGTTCTTTTTTTATAACATTTATTTTGTTTAGTGTAACCAAATTTCAGGTAGATCATTATACTAATATAATATTCCCATTTGCTAGTATAATTTGTGCGGCTTATATAGTACCAATATTGAAAGAGCATAAAACTAAACCCTTAATATTTTATATTGAATTAGCAATAAGTGTTTTATTATTAGTTCTGGTAATAATTGCAAGTTTTATAGCTCTTAAAGGAATTGATTTATTTATAATAGTAGCTCTCGCTTTAGTAGTTGCTATTATTATGTTAAAAATGATTCGTATAAATTGGGTTTATAAAATCATTATTTATCCAAGTATAGTTATGTGTATGGTATTTGTTTTTGCTATGACATTAAATGGCATAGAGTATGCCAAATATGATGCGGGATATCAAATGGCATTATATTTAAATAATACTCGGTCAAATGTGGCTGGTTATAAAATTGATTTAATTAGCCTTGATTTACATAGTAATAATAATTACCAACTAATAGATAATCAAGATGATTTAGATAAGTTAATCAAGCCTTCTTATATAGTGGTTGAACCAGGCAATATAAATGAATTGCGTTCTAAATTTCCCAAACTTATGGTTGTAAGAGATTTTTTAGGATGTAGCTTTGAAACATATTTAGCAAATATTATTCATCCTAAATTACTAAACCAAAAACTCAAGAAATATGTTATACTACAAATAAATGGATAATTCAAGATGCAAATAATATGTATTTCTGATACCCATGGACAGCAAGATTATCTCAGCATACCTGATGGTGATATGCTTATTCATGCAGGTGATTTGACACTGCGTGGAACGGCTAGCCAAATTAATGAGAGCCTTAATTATTTTGCCAAATTACCACATAAATATAAAATAATAATTGCTGGAAATCATGATTTTGGTCTTGAAAATAAAAACCCTGATATTACCATGCCCCCAGAAATCATCTATTTGGAAAATAGTTCAGTTACTATTGAAGGGCTGAAAATATGGGGTTCACCTGTAAGTACACCTTATTATGACTGGGCTTTTATGTGGGATGAACGTAGACGTGAAATACTATATCAGTCAATTCCTGAAGATACTGATATAATAATTAATCATGGCCCTGCTTTTGGGGTGCTTGATTTTACTACCAAACAAACAAATGCAGGTTGTGAATTTTTACTTAAGCGAATCAAAGAGATAAAACCCAAACTTTTTGTTTGTGGACATATTCATGAAAACTATGGTATTCATGAAATTGGTGTTACAAAATTTGTTAATGCAGCGATTCTAAATAGACAATATCAGATTGCAAATTTGCCAATTACAATATCTATTTGAGCAATTTAGATTCAAAAATGATATAATAATTTACCTTTAAACATATTACACGGATTAGTCATGGGAAGTTTATTAGCAGATATTAATTGGCTCGATATAATCGATGCAACCAAAGACACCTTATTTATGCTGGTGGTATCTGTATTTTTTAGTGCTATTATTGGAATACCGCTTGGGATAGTTTTATATCTTACAGCCAAAAAAAGAATCTTAACTAATGGACTAATTAATAATACACTGTCATTAGTAATAAATATTTTACGCTCCATTCCTTTTATTATCTTACTTATTGTAATGATGCCACTGACTGTTATTTTGGTTGGTACTTCACTTGGGGCTATAGGGGTTATTCCACCACTAGTTTTTGGAACTTTTCCATTTTTTGCTCGATTAGTAGAAAACTGTCTTCAAGAGCTTGATGATGGAGTGATTGATATGGCAAAATCTTGTGGTGCTAGTGTTTGGCAGATAATCTGGCATATTCTACTCCCAGAAATATTACCGGGGATTGTGGGTAGTATCACTGTAACAGCGATTGCCTTAGTATCATATACTGCTATGGCAGGTACTGTTGGTGGTGGTGGGCTAGGAGACTTGGCTATTCGTTATGGTTATCAAAGATTTCAAACTGATGTAATGATAATAACTGTAGTGATTTTGGTAGTTATGGTTCAAGTGATACAGTATATTGGTGACAAAATAGTCGAGTACTTAAAAAAATATTGATTTAGAGATTGAAAAAGGTGCTTTATGTTTAAAAAATTATTGTTATTTATTGGGTTTTGCTATTATCTCCCAGCTTTTGGGGTTGATTGGCTTAGTTATACGATAAATATTAATCAGCATAAATTACATTACTATCAAGGTGGTAAAGGTTCGCCAGTCTTTTTGTTAACTGGATACGCTACAACAAGTAATTTTTGGAGTAAGCCTTTTGTCGAATGTCTAGCATCTAACCATACAGTGTATTTACTTGATTATTGGAGTATAAATATTGATGATGATACTCCTGGCAATGTTAGTATACAAGCAATGGCGGATGATTCATATCAGTTTGCTAAAGCCATGAAATCTAAGAATCCTTTATTTATTGGTTGGTCTATGGGTGGTGCAGTTACCCAGCAAATTAGTTTTTCTTATGATAATGATATAAAAAAAGCCGTATTAATTTCTCCACTTACAATTAATAATCAGCCAGTTGCTAATGAAAGTGATGAGACTCAAGAACATCCACTTGTTAGTTATAATGATATTCTAAACTATGTATTTGATGATAATTTATATTCATATAATAAAAAACAATTAATTAAATATAAGAAAAATTTATTTAAAGCTAATGAGCAATTATTTCCAGATGAAGAAATAACTGAGAATCAAGTAACTGCTATGAATGACTGGACTAATAGTCCCGCAACTCTACGTGCGGCAAAAAAATCTGATACTGAGTATTTAGTTTTTATTTCTAATCAAGATAAAATGTTAATTCCAAATAAAACATTGTCTGATACTAAATTATTTAAACATAGAAAAATCGTGAAGTTTGATGGCAGTGGACATAATATATCACTTCAAGATCCTATTGATTCTTGTAAACAGATTGAAAAGTTTATAAAATGATAGCTAGAATACACGGTAAGTTGGTTTTTGTTCGCCCACCTACAGTTATTATTGATGTATCTGGAGTTGGTTATGAGCTTGATCTACCAATCCCTGATTGTGCCATTCTTGGTAATATTGGAGATTTGGTAACGCTTCATACCCATTTGGTAATTCGTGAGGATGCTCATTCGCTCTATGGGTTTCTAAAGATAGAAAATCGTGATTGTTTTAGAACTTTGATTAAGGTATCAGGCATTGGCTCTAGAATAGCTTTAGCGTTATTGTCAACTCTCACACCTGATGAATTAAATATAGCACTTGAAGCAACTGACGTTACTACCTTATGTAGAACTCCAGGCATAGGTAAAAAGATGGCTGAACGTATGATACTAGAACTAAAAGGTAAACTACATATAGAAAATGTGGGTATCAAAGAAGCACCAAATATGATTCGTACTGATATAGCTAATGCACTAACTAGTCTTGGCTATAATGATAAAGAAATTACTAGGATTATCAAACAATTACCATTAGATATTAGTGATTTGAGCCTAGGAATTAAAGAAGCACTTAAACTTCTAAACAACTTGTCTTCGTAGTTAAATGGATATAACGGCCCCCTCCTAAGGGGCAGTTACAGGTTCGATTCCTGTCGAGGGCACCACTTCTATAGTTTTGACTATAAAATTCAAATGGAAAGAAATAATAAAACATACATAATATAGCATTATGGTACAATATTTGTATAATTACTTATCTTCATGATATTGCGGATGGTAAAAAGGTCAAATCTAACATCAGTTTTCCCATGCCAGTATAATGCTTTTGAAATATAGTATGATAGGGATCCCAGCTTTGTTCTATATATTCCATGATGCGTTAGGAAGCTGGAGTTTTAGGAGTTTGCTATCAAAACTAATTTTAGCCTAAATAAATTTAATACACTTCGATTAAGTAGTATTGCAAGTGAATATATTGTCCTTGATGATATATCGAGTTTGCCACAAATTGCTAATCAGATAAATAATAGCAAGTTTTTTGTCTTAGGTGGTGGCAGTAATATTATTTTGCCAGAGGTATTTAATGGCGTAGTAATTCATAATCAATTACTGGGTATTGATTTGGTATCAAATACTGATGATTATGTTTTGGTTAGTGCTAACGCTGGAGAGAGTTGGGATTCATTCGTCTTATATACTCTCAATAATGGGATGTGTGGTCTTGAGAATTTAAGTTTAATTCCTGGTACTGTTGGGGCATCACCTATTCAAAATATTGGTGCTTATGGAGTTGAAGTCAAAGATTTTATCGAATCTGTTGAAGTATTTGATATAAAATCTAAACAAACTAAAATCATATCAAAATATGAGTGCTCTTTTAGTTATCGCAATAGTATGTTTAAGACTCACCCTAATTTGATAGTAACTAAAGTTACTTTTCGGTTATTAAAAACTCCTAAACTAAATGCTAAATATGGCGATTTGGTGTATAAACTCTCTAAAATTTCTAATCCAACATCACTAGATTTAAGAAATGCCGTAATTGAAATTAGAAATAGTAAATTACCAGACCCTAAAATAATTGCTAATGTAGGTAGCTTTTTTCATAATCCAGTAGTAGATATAGCCACTGCAAATATCCTAAAAAATAAATATCCAAATCTACCAGTATTTGCAGTAGATGATACTCATTCCAAAGTATCTGCTGGGTGGATGATAGATAATCTTGGGCTTAAGGGATATCGACTTGGCAATATGGCGGTTTATGACAAACAAGCCCTAGTATTAGTAAACCATGATTCTGCAACCAAAACAGAAGTGCTAGAATTTGCCAGAGTAATTCAAGATAGAGTGTGGCAGGAGTACGGTGTAGCTATCAATATCGAACCGATTGTTATTTAATGCATTTTAGGGCATTAGGGCATGGATCCTCGATTCACACTCAAACAGCAGAACTCGTAAGTCGAGGATGACAGCAGAAAAATATAAACATGTTGCTGTTTTCCTTTTCTAAGGTCATCCCAAACAGGAACCTTTTGCTGTTTCGTTAAGAGTTTGGGATCCATGCCCTAACAGCATATTTAGTGCAAGAGCATGGATCCTCGATTCACACTCAAAC
>CANEUJ010000017.1 GCA_947441745.1 Neisseriaceae bacterium
CTACAGATATCAAAGCAGTTGGTAAGACTATGGAGTTTAGAGTAGTTGCACCTAGTTATAATTTAGATTATCCAATTAAACTTAATCTACCAGGGGTTCATAATGTACTAAATGCTTTATCAGTTATTGCTGTAGCCTTAGAGTGTGAGGGTAATATAAATGACATTGCTGGTGGCTTATCTGAGTTTCATGGAGTTGGGCGTAGATGTCAGCATTATCCAAGTATACATTTTGGAGCAGGCAATGAGGCATTGCTTATTGATGATTATGGGCATCACCCAAATGAACTAAAAGCAACGCTTAGTGCATTAAAAGGTGCATATCCAGATAAGAGAATGATTTTAATATTTCAGCCCCATAGGTATACTCGGACTCGAGATCAATTTGATGATTTTATCAATGTGTTATCTGGAGTTGATCAAGTAATTATTCTTGAGGTATATTCTGCGGGAGAAAAGCCAATTCCATTAGCGGATGGTGGCTCATTAGTTCGAGCTATACGTATTAATGGTAATCAAAATGCTATTTTTGCCAAAGATTTGGAAGAAGCTAAAGCAAAATTATTTCATATCCTGCAAGATGGTGACCTAGTTGTAACGATGGGTGCTGGTAGCGTTGGTAAATTACCGCAATTAATTCTTGAGTAAAGGTGTCACGCAGTGGACTTAAAACAAAAATATGGTAAAGTAGCGGTTTTAATGGGTGGCGATTCATTAGAACGTGAAGTATCGCTAATTAGTGGTAATGCGGTTTTGGCATCTCTAATAAAAAATGGCGTTGATGCTAATGCTTTTGACCCAGCAACAAGACCGATTCAAGATTTATCGACCAATGGTTTTGTGAGAGCTGTTTTAATGACTCATGGATCTCGTGGTGAGGATGGAATGCTTCAAGGCGTGCTTGAATATCTTAGAATCCCATACTCTGGATCTGGGGTTATGGCTAGTGCCATAGCTATGAATAAATATAGAACCAAGCTTATATGGCAAGGTCTTGGAATTCCTGTTGCAAAATCACAGTATATTAACAAAAAAACACGTTCGAGTTTTAAATTAGAGCTTAGCTTGCCAGTTGTGGTAAAGCCAGTTGATGGTGGATCTACTATAGGGCTTACTTTTGTGACCAACAGTGAACAATTGACTGATGCTATAAATTTAGCTTTTACTTATGATGAAGCGGTATTAGTTGAAAAAATGATTATTGGTTCAGAATATACTATTACTATTTGTGATGGAGTTGTTTATCCAATTATTCAAATTGTTGCACCAGAAGGTAATTATGATTATCAAAATAAATATTTTACTGATGTAACAAAATACATATGCCCCATTGATTTGGGTGAGTTACAGTTAGTCGTTGAAGGATATGCAATTAAGGCTTATGATGCTATTGGTGTTAGAGGTATTGCCCGTATAGATTTTATGATTAATGAAAAAAATGAAGTATTCTTTTTAGAGATTAACACATTGCCTGGAATGACCAGTCATAGTTTAGCACCTATGGCATATAGTGCTAAAGGTATTACTTTTGATGCATTATGTTTAGAGATTTTGGATGGTGCTCGTTTAGGAAATTAATTTGTATGTTCAATGTTTTTGATAATTTAAAATTTATCAACCGTTTAGCTTTTCTAATTGGTAGCTTCGCTGTATTTATATTGATATCTTCTTTTGTGGGGTATGGTATCAATAATTGGTTTATCATTAATAGGGTTATTGTTACTGGAGACATGGAACATGTTGACGAAAATAATTTAAAGAGTGTTGCTATTAAAAGTGTAGATGGTAATTTATTTACTCTTAATATCAATAAAATGCAAGCTGATTTTCTTGAGATTCCTTGGGTTAAAAAAATTGCAGTTTCTAGAGGCTTTCCTAATGATGTGATAGTTAATATTTCCGAATACAAGGCAATTGCTCATTTGGGGGTAGCTCAGCTTATTTCTGACGAGGGTAAAGTATTTAACGGTGTTGCAACTGAGAGTTTACCAGTTTTTGATACGTCGCTTGATAATGTAAGTGAAGTTCTTAATGATTATCATCTAATCGAACGTGTGTTACCAAGTAGAAAATTATCAATAAACCGAATCAGTATTAATGGAATTGGAATAACGAAATTATACTTTTCTAATAGTTTGGAAGTGGTTATATGTGGTTCTGAAATAGAAACTAATTTAAAATTATTAGATAGTTATTGGGATAAATTGTATACAATAAATCCAGGTTTAAATTATGTAAATATGTGTTATAAAAATGCCATGGCTATTAATGCGGTTAGTAAGTCATCAGCAGTGACGGTAAAGTCACTTGAATCGGGAAAGGTTAAGTAATATGCAAAATCGTATTATTTTTAGTTTAGATATTGGTAGCTCTAAAATTGTATCTTTAGCAGGCTCTATTGGCGAACAAGTTGAAGTGTGTGGAGTCGGTAATTACTATTTTACTAATAATAGTAAAGCTAATGATTTTTTAAGTGTTAGTAATGGTATAGTGTGCAATCTGGAAGATGTATCAATTAAGGCCACTCAAGCTATTAATGAAGCTAGAATTAATGCAGATTGCTCTACGGGAAGTGCTATTCTAAATGTTTCAGGTAGTTCTATGTACAATCATTATACCAAAAGTAAGATTGAACTAAAAAATCAAAGTATTACCCCTCAAGTAATGCAACAATTAATTGATAGTGCATATCAAACAGCTATTCCACCGCAACTTGAGGTTTTAGATTATGAGGTTCAGGAGTATTTACTTGATAATGAAAATTATGCTATAAATCCTATTCATTTAAGTGCTAATGTAATTGAGTCAAATATAAATATGTTTATGACTAATATTACTCAGGTTGATAATATGAAAAAAATAATTCGCCATAGTGGCTATGGGTTGGCAAAATTAGTACCATCTGGCATATTGTCAGGTATGGCAGTTTTAAATCGTGAGGAAAAAGAGTTAGGGTGTTGTTTAATTGATATTGGTGCTGGAACAACAGATATTGTTGTATATGAAAATGGATTTATCAGGTTTTTATGTTCTATCCCTATGGGTGGGGAGAATATTACCCGTGATATAACTAATGTACTTAAAATATCACGCAATCTTGCTGAAGATATAAAATTAAATTACGGTGGAATCTCTTATACGAGCAATAATACCTCAAAATTTGGCGAAGGTATTTTAATAACTGATCATAGAGGCGTTAATACTACGATTTCACGTAAATTATTGATTGATGTTATTAAAGAACGCTTAAAAGATATTTTTGAAGTTACCAAATCTACTTTAAATAAACAAAAAATATATGATATAATAAACTCTGGAATTGTTATAACTGGTGGCACAAGCTTGTTGCCGAACATTGAAGAGTTTGCGAAACAATATTTTGATTTACCTGTTAGAATAGGTGTTCCCAACTATAGCGGAGATTTTGCTGATTTAATTGCAACTCCAAAATATGCTACTAGTTTGGGTGCGTTGTATTTTGCACAGGAATATATGTTGCATGAAATTATTGATAATAAAGTTGGGGCTAATACTTTTTTTAATAAAATTAAAAGCATGTTTTCACCAAAATTGTGAATCAATTAAAAAATAAATAATGACCTATTTGGTTGCAGGGGTAAAAAATGGATAAATTATTTGACTTAACTACATTAGACAATAATTATGACTTACAAGAAATAATGACTCATGTTGGTGAAGTTATCAAAGTAATTGGTGTTGGGGGTGGTGGTTGCAATGCTATTGATAACATGGTTAGAAGCGGTGTTAAAAATGTTGAATTTATTTGTGCTAATACCGATGCCAAAGCTCTTAGTCGTAATAAAGCTCATCACTTATTGCAGCTAGGACATGGCTTAACTCGTGGTCTTGGTGCTGGGAGCCAACCTGAAGTTGGTAAAAAAGCCGCGATGGAAGATAGAGAAAAAATAGCCGCCCTACTAAAAGGTACCGATATGCTATTTATTGCCTCAGGTATGGGTGGGGGTACTGGTACTGGTGCTGCTCCAGTGATAGCAGATATAGCTCGTAGCCTTAATATCCTAACAGTTGGAGTAGTTACTAAGCCATTTTCTTATGAAGGTGACAAACGTAAAAAAACTGCTGAAAATGGTATTGCGGAACTAAAAAAATACGTTGATTCACTTATTGTATTACCAAATGAAAAACTATTATCTGAGCTTGACGAAGATGTGTCGATGCGTTCTGCTTTTGCTGCTGCTGATGATGTTCTTAAAGGTGCAGTTTTAGGTATTACGGAAGTTATTAAAACTCCAGGTGTAATCAGTCTTGACTTTGCTGACGTTAAAACTGTAATGTCGGGTCGTGGTTTAGCAATGATGGGTTCATCTTCATCTACTAACGGCCCAAATCGTGCAACTGAAGCAGCAGAAAAAGCAATATTTAGCCCACTTCTTGATGATGTATCCTTAGATGGTGCAAAAGGCGTTTTAGTAAATGTTTCATCAGCTCCTGGAGCTCTTAGAATGAAAGAATATCATGAGATTATGGGTTTAATTCAAAGCCATGTTAGTCCTGAAGCTGATTTCAAAGCTGGGATGGCAGAAATTGAAGATATGCCTGAAGATGAAATACGTGTTACAGTAATAGCTACTGGTCTTAGTGATATTAGAAATAATAATATTGAGAGCTTATTTAGTCGTGAAGATACAGTTATTGATGAAATATCTTCTGAAGAGGTTATAAGCGAGAGTGTTAATGACCCGTTTAGTAATAATTTCAATAAAAATGCTTTTTCTACGCCATCATTTTTTCGGAGGAATCGTTCTTGATTTATCAACGAACTATCAAAGATGAAATTACGGCAACAGGGGTTGGATTACATTCGGGTTGTAGAGTTCATTTAACCCTAAAACCAGCTCCTGCAGATAAAGGTATAGTTTTTGTGCGGACTGACTTACCTGGTAGACCGCATATTAAATGTCATCCATTTCTAATCAATGATACACGACTATCTTCAACTCTAGTTGATGCGGATAATGTACGTGTTGGTACAATTGAACACATATTATCTGCATTTGCTTGTTATGGTATTGATAATGTAGTTGTTGAATTATCTGCTCCAGAAATTCCAATAATGGATGGATCATCAAATTCATTTCTATATCTACTTAGTCAAGCAGGTGTGGTTGAACAAATTGCCAAAAAGAAATATATAAAAATTAAGCAAATAATTGATATAATAGAAGAAGATCGATGGGTACGAATGGAGCCTTTTGATGGTTATAAAGTAAAACTATCAATTCGCTGGGATCATCCATTATTTAAAGATGAAAATAGCGAATTTGAAGTTGATTTTGCAAAACAATCATACGTTAGTGAAATTTCTCGTGCTCGTACATTTGCTTTTATGTATGAAGTAGAAAATATTCGTAAAAATGGACTAGGTTTGGGTGGTAACCTAAACAACGCAGTAGTGATAGATGATGATAATGTGTTAAACCAAGGTGGACTTAGGTTTAAAGATGAATTTGTACGCCACAAGATCCTTGATGCAATTGGTGATTTATATATTTGTGGTCATCCAATTATAGGTTACTTTGAGGGCTTCAAATCTGGTCATGCTATTAATAATAAATTACTAAGAAAGCTATTAAATACACCTGAAGCTTGGGAATATGTGGTTTTTGAAAATGAAGAGCAGGTTCCACCTAGTTTTCACTACGTTGCCTAAAAAATATTCTTGAGGGCTTTATAATTGAGTACATGCGTTTTATGTAATGAAGATATAGCTCAGGTAGTTTATAAAAATCAATTATTTCGGATTATTCTACCTGACGACAGCTTATATCCAGGATTTGTACGTCTTATTTTAAACTCCCACTATAAAGAAATGACTGATTTGAGCATTTCTGATGCCAATAAAGTATTTAGTGCTATATTTACTATAGAAAAACTAGTTCGTTTATATCTAAACCCAGATAAAATTAATGTGGCGAGTCTTGGGAATGTTGTCCCACATTTACATTGGCATATAATTCCTAGGTTTTATAATGATGCACATTATCCAAACCCGATTTGGTGTGAGAAAACTAATCCGCAATATAAACCACCAGAAATACGTTATAAGCAAGTATCCCAATTAGCACTAGATTTAGCTACAGCATTTGAAAGTTAATACCAATAATATGCAAAATTTTGTTCACCTTCGAGTTCATTCAGAATATTCTATAACTGATAGTATTTTAAAAGTTAATGATATAGTTAGTTTGGCATATAATGATAATATGGATGCTGTTGCAATTACTGACTTACATAATATGTTTGCTCTTATTAAGTTTTATAAAGTCTCTAGAGATAATGGTGTTAAACCTATTATTGGAGCTGAAGTAAATATTGAGTCACGCGATAATACCATTTATAAAGTATTGATATTAGCTAAAAATAATGCTGGTTATAAGGATTTATGTGAATTAATTACACGTTCTTTTGTCACTAATAAAATTGCGGATGCTCCTTATATTAAAGAAGAGTGGTTATTTGCCACTGTTTGGCAAAATTTGATAGTGTTATCAGGTGGGCTATACGGTGATATTGGGCAGTTAATTATTCAAAATAAATCACCTTTAGCGTTTAATAAAGCAAAAAGTTGGGCATTAGCATTCCCCGATAGTTATTATATTGAGTTACAAAGGATCAGTAATCCACATACTAATTTGGTAATCGAGGAGTCATTGCATATTGCTCATCAACTAGGATTGCCAGTTGTTGCAACTCATCCAGTTCAGTTTGGTATTGCTAATGATTTTGAAGCTCATGAAGTAAGGGTTTGCGTTGCTGATAGTTGTCAGCTCGATGATGAAAAACGAGTTTCCAAATTCACTAACGAACAGTATTTTATGAGTCAATCAGAAATGATTGAACGTTTCTCTGATATTCCTACTAGTATTGAAAATACTATTGCAATTGCCAAACGGTGTAATTTTGAAATTACTTTGGGCAAGTATTTTTTACCAAATTTTGTAGCACCAAATGGTCTAGAACTTAATGATTATTTAGGTGTTTTAGCTAATGAAGGTTTAGATAAACGTTTAATTGAAATGTATCCAGATGAAGTAATTAGGTCAAAGCATGAATTAACTTATCGCTCTCGTCTTGAAACTGAAATTAAAACTATTATTCAAATGGGGTTCCCAGGTTACTTTTTAATAGTAGCAGATTTTATAAACTGGGCTAAACAAAATAATGTACCAGTTGGCCCTGGGCGTGGTTCAGGAGCAGGGTCATTAGTTGCTTTTGTTCTTGGGATAACAGATGTCGAGCCACTTCGTTATGGTTTACTATTTGAACGCTTTCTAAACCCAGAGCGGGTGTCGATGCCAGATTTTGATATTGATTTTTGTCAAGATAGACGTGAGCTAGTTATTGAGTACGTGAAAGAAAAATATGGTGTTGATGCAGTTGCCCAAATTGCAACCTTTGGTACGATGTCATCAAAAGCTGTTATTAAAGACGTTGGGCGGGTTCTTGGACTACCATATGGTCTATGTGATTCAATATCAAAATTAATTATGAATACCCCAGCTAAGAGTTTCGGACTTCAAGAGGCTTATGCCAAATTTGATGATCTAAAAGCCAAAGTTGATAATGCTGATGATGAAGTACAGCGCCTATGGGATTTATCATTACAGCTTGAAGATTTAACTAGGAGCGTGGGTAAACATGCTGCTGGAGTATTAATAGCTCCATCAAGACTAACTGATTTCTGCCCACTATATTTAGCAGATGGAATGCAAACTTCTCAATTAGATAAAGATGATGTTGAGTCTGTTGGTTTAGTCAAATTTGACTTTTTAGGGTTACGAAATCTAACTATTATTCAAGAATCCTTAGTAAATATTAAAGCCTTACTTAATGTAGATCTCAAGTTATCCAATTATGATTTTAATGATCCTGATACTTATAAATTACTTCAAAGTGGTAATGCAGCTGCTATTTTTCAGCTAGAGTCTAAGGGAATGCGTCGAGTATTGACTAAGCTTGAGCCTGATTGTTTTGAAGATATTATTGCTTTAATTGCCCTATATCGACCAGGGCCTCTGGGCTCAGGGATGGTGGATGATTTTATCAAACGTAAAAAGGGTGAGCAGGTAGCTGATTATTTTCATGATGATCTCAAGGTTTGCCTAGAACCAACTTATGGAGTTATTGTCTATCAAGAGCAGGTAATGCAAATCTCTCAGATAATAGGTGGATATACCTTAGGTGGTGCAGATCTACTTAGACGTGCTATGGGTAAGAAAAAAGCTGAGGAAATGGCTAAGCATAAGACTATCTTTGTTGAAGGTGCGCTTAAGAAAGGCTATGCTCCAGAACTTGCAGATAATCTATTTGAACTAATGGCAAAATTTGCCGATTATGGGTTTAACAAATCACATAGTGCCGCTTATGCTGTAATCTCTTACCATACGGCTTATCTAAAAACCCATTATATAAGCTGTTTTATGGCAGCAACATTATCTTCAGAGCTTGATAATACTGATAAGTTGTATGAACTTTATCAAGATTTGCTTGAAAATGAGATAGAGTTATTACCGCCTGATATTAATAAATCAGTGTATCGCTTTTTACCAATTGATGCTTCTAAAATTCGCTATGCTATGGGGGCTATTAAGGGTGCTGGGCAACATGCGGTTGAAATGATTGTATTAGAACGTGATAAAAATGGTGAATTTGTAGACTTTGTTGATTTTTGTACACGTTGTTATAAGACAATTGTTAATAAGCGTGCTATTGAGAATTTAGTTAAATCAGGTGCTTTTGATGAACTTAACAAAAACCGTGCTACATTATTTAAAAATATTAATAAAATATTAGAGCATATTGAAAATATTCGTGCTAATGAAAATCAAGCATCATTATTTGATGGTTTTGATGCTGGAGTTAGTGATAATTATATTGAACTAGAGCATTTTGAAGAGTGGAGCATTCGTGAAAAATTAAGTAATGAAAAACAAGCTCTTGGCTATTATTTTAGTGGTAGTTTATTTGAAGAGTACCATGATTTGGTTAGAAAGTTAGATATTACCCCACTTAGTAAATACTCTCTAGATAACCCTGAAATGCAGGAATTTATTCATTCTCGAGCTAAAGAAAAAGTTGATGTATGTGGGGTTGTTAATTATATTGGTGTAAGACCTCTTAAAAAAGGCGGTAAAATGTACTTTGTAAAAATAGAGGATGCTGCTGGTGAAGTTGAGTTTATCATGTTTAATGATGTTTATGAAGAGTATAAAGCATTAATAAAAGAAGATGAGTTTGTTTTTGCCCAGGGTGAGTTGACTTATGATCAATTTAGAAACGAAATAAAAATTACTGTAAAAAAAATATATAGTTTGGATAGTTTTTTACAAGAATATGTGATGAATCTAACTCTACATATTGAAAAAGATTTTGCTATAGATAAACTAACTCCGATGTTAAGTGATAATGGAGTAAAACTAAATTTATACTATAATAACGATGTATCACAATGTAAATTAAGCGTTGATAAGAAGTTTATTAATAATTATGATAATATTAAGACTTTAGGTGGCTTACTCAATAATAAGCACTGGTCGATAAATTAAGGATACGAATATGCAAGATTTAAATGTAGTAATCCTCGCTGCTGGGGCGGGTAAACGAATGAATTCTAGCTTACCCAAGGTTCTGCATAGTGTAGGCGATACTCCTATGCTAATTCATGTAATTAAAGCAGCACAGGAGCTAAATCCAACGAAGCTTATAATTGTCTACGGGCATGAAGGAGAAATAGTAAAAGCT
Organism: Neisseriaceae bacterium; assembly: GCA_947441745.1. Classification (GTDB taxonomy): domain Bacteria; phylum Pseudomonadota; class Gammaproteobacteria; order Burkholderiales; family UBA11063; genus Aquella. Next base: position 9,783 of record CANEUJ010000017.1, read on the forward strand.
GAAGTTGATAAAATGCTACCTAACAATAATTTTATTTGGGCTCATCAGGATAAACAATTAGGTACTGGACATGCTCTAAAAACTGCTTTGCCGCATTTATCACCAATTGGAGCCACTTTATTGTTATATGGTGATGTACCATTAATAGATTATCTAATACTCCAAGAGATGCTTACAAAATATGATGATAATTTGGTGATGCTAACTGCGAATCTTGATAACCCTACAGGATATGGTAGGGTTATAAGAAATGATCAATCGCAAATTATTAGTATAGTAGAAGAGAAAGATGCTTCTCAAAGTGAACGGCGTATTCGTGAGATCAATACAGGCTTTTATTTATTACCCAATAAATATTTGGGTATATGGTTAAATAATTTGTCGAATAAAAATAACCAAGGTGAGTATTATGTAACTGATATAATTGCTATGGCATATGATGAATCAGTGGATATCGCATATGTTGATGCACTCCATACTTATACAATTATGGGTGTTAATAATAAACTGCAACTGGAGTTTTTAGAACGTATATTCCAAATTAAAAAGGCTGAGAAATTACTTGAATCTGGGGCTACAATTCTTGATAAATCAAGAATTGATATACGAGGCCAGGTCGATGTTGGTAAAGATTGTATTATTGATGTTAATTGTATATTTGAAGGCGTAGTATCTTTAGGTGATAATGTTAGAATTGGTGCAGGAACATTTTTGAAAAATGTTATAGTTAATAATGATGTGGAAGTTAAACCTTACAGTATTATTGAAGATGCGGTTATTGGGGCGGGTTGTAAGATTGGGCCATTTTCGAGGGTTAGGCCAGGGACTAAACTCCAAAATGATGTGCATATAGGTAATTTTGTTGAAGTAAAGAATTCAACTATTGGAGTAGCATCAAAAGTTAATCATTTGACTTATATTGGGGACTCAGAGGTCGGGTCTAAAGTTAATGTTGGTGCAGGTAGTGTTACTTGTAACTACGATGGCAAGAATAAATTTAAAACAAAAATTGAGAATAATGTTTTTGTTGGTTCAGGAACTATGATGGTAGCACCTATTACCCTTGGTGAGGGTAGCGTTATTGGTGCTGGTTCTACAATCACCAAAGATACTCCAGCAAACGAATTAACTATTTCAAGAGCAAAACAAACTACGGTTTTGGGTTGGTTAAAAAGAATGCATAAATAATTAAATACATGAATATAAAAAAATGTTAAAATACGCTAAATTATGTTGATTAATAAGGTTTTTAGTAAGTTATGCAAATAAAACACATTTGTGCTTTAACTATTGGTGCTATTTTGTCTGGCTGTGGTTTATGGGGGCCAGATTATACTAAACCTACAGTTGATACACCAAGTGCTTGGAGTAGTGCTGACAATTTATCAACATCAGAAATGAATGCTAGCCTCCCAGATACTGCATGGTGGGAAAAATTTAATGATAAATCACTAAATAGTCTAATGGCTCAAGCTCTTAAAAATAATCTAAGTGTGCAACAGTCAATTGGTAGTATTATTCAAGCACAAGGGTATTTGGAGCAAATCCAAATGGGCTGGGTGCCAGCTTTTGCTCCAACTGCAGGTTACGCTAATACCACTTCTTTTAATAATGTATTATCTGCTACTGCTGCTAGTGCTAGTGCTGGTCGGAATGGTGGTTATAATGTTGGCATAATACCAACGTATACGTTAAATATTTTTCAACAGTTAAGAAATCAAGAAGCCGCAAAGGCTCAATTATATGCAGCACAAGCAACCAAAGATGCGATGCGTTTAACTATATTATCTCAAGTATCAGGTAGCTATTTTACTTTGTCTGAACTAAATTATCAGCTTGAACTGCAAGAATCATTAGTTGCTGATACTGGTAAACTTTATGAATTAGCGGGAAGTCAATATAAAGAAGGTTATATATCTTTATTATCACTTCAATCGTATGAACAAAAATATCAAACTGCAAAAGCACAGATTCCGGTTATTAAAAATGATATAGTTTCTACCCAGAATGCCTTACAGGTATTAATTAATAGAAATCCTGGTGCGATTATGCTTGGTTCAAATTTTAATAATATAGTGATGGATGGTATAATTCCAGCAAATATTCCATCAACAGTACTAAAACAACGTCCAGATGTGGTGTCCTCTGAACAACAGTTAGTTGCTGCAAATGCTGATATTGGCGTTGCAACATCGGTTTTTTTCCCAACAATTTCCCTAACAGTAGGTACAGGAACTGCATCTCCTGCACTAAATGGGTTATTTAGTGATACCAATGATTTTTGGCAGTTTAGTGGTACAGCAACATTTCCTCTTGTCAATTTAGCTGCTTTTGGGGCTATCAAAAGTGCTAAGGGTGCTTATTATACAGCATACTATAACTATATATATACTATAAGAAACGCCTTCTCGCAAGTTGATAGTGGTTTATCAGCACATGAAAGAATCACAGCAAGTTATAATGAACAAGCAAAAGTATATGATAGTACCAAAGTCGCCTATGGTTTAAGTGTTGATAATTTCAACAAAGGACTTTATAGTGAACTTGATGAATTAAATGCTAAGGTTACTATGGATAGTGCGGCTATTACTCTAGCTTCACTAAAACTACAGCAATTACAAACGATTGTTAATTTGTACCAATATCTAGCTGGTGGGTATAATGTTAATAATACTGAAACACCATATAAGTTTGGTGATGCAAGAGATGCTGGCAACTGGTATTAAGCCGTTATCTAATCAATGGTTTGGGATTCATGTACTAAAAATTATATATTTATGAGAATTGAATAAATGATAGCTATTATATTATTAGGTGCTCCTGGAGCTGGTAAAGGTACACAAGCACAGTTTATTTGTGAAAAATTTAATATTCCTCAAATCTCAACTGGGGATATGCTACGTAAAGCCATTAAAGAAGGCACAGAATTAGGGCTTAAGGCAAAAGCAGTTATGGATGCTGGAACTTTGGTATCTGATGAGATTGTGATAGGTTTAGTTAAAGAGCGCTTACAAGAGCCAGATTGTAAAAATGGTTATCTATTTGATGGGTTCCCAAGAACTATAGCTCAAGCGGATAGTCTAAAAGAAGCTGGGGTATTGATTAACTATGTTCTTGAAATTGCAGTTCCATTTCCTGAGATTATTTCGCGCTTATCTGGACGTAGGGTGCATTTACAGTCGGGGCGTACATATCATATTAAATACAATCCACCAAAAGTTGCACTTAAAGATGACGTTACTGGAGAAAGTTTAATTCAAAGGGATGATGATAAAGAAGCAACCATCAAACATCGCCTACAGGTGTATATGAATCAAACCGAGCCGTTAATTGCTTACTATAATAAATTAAGTAATGTTAAGTATACAAAAATAGATGGGACGCAAAGTGTTGATATTGTTAAAGAGCAAATATTGCAATTATTAACCAAGTAACTATTTAGTTTTACGGCTTCTTAATAGTTTGATAGTTGCATGAGTTCGCATACTATAGATATCTAAATCTTGTTCTACTTTTCTGATAATCTCGTCACTATAAATATCTTCTTTGTGCAGTTGAATTAAAGACTGTCTTTGGTGCATCCACATCTCCATTTCACATTCATAAAACTGTAGTCGGTATAAATCATGTTCACCCATGTTATTATTCTCAATTTTATTTTTGGTATCCTCAGCTCTTTGACACACCAAAGTACGTATTTTACTAATAACATGCGGTGGAAACTTTTGAGTTAATTGATTATCAATATAATTTAGGCTATTTTGGAGTATGGTGTATCTTAGATTATTTTCATTTATTTTATCAGTATCGCTATTAGATGATTCTTCTAGTTTCAATTTACGTATTAAAAAAGGTAAAGTTATGCCTTGAAAAACAAGTGTTATTAGGATTACAATAAAAGTGATAAATAATATTTCTTTTCGCATTGGAAATGGAGTACTATGGTTTATTGTTAATGGAATTGCCATTGCACCTGCTAGAGATACAACTCCACGCATCCCCGCCCAGGATATTATAAATAATTCCCGCCATCTGGTTTGGCGACTTTTTCTTATTATCATAGAGGCTGTATATAGAGTAAATACCCAAGCAATACGAGTTAATATTGCAATAAGGCTAATTAATAAACCATATCCAATAATAGATAGCATAGTATAGTCATTTACATCTTCTAAGATAGTTGGTAATTGAAGTCCTATCATAATAAATACGACACCAGTTAATAAAAATACTACGATATCCCAGAATCCTTTGATTTTAAATCGTGTTTCAAAAGATAAAATTTCGGGAGATTGCCAAGCAAGGCATATTCCTGAAGACACAACCGCAAGAACACCAGATACATCAAATAGTTCGGCTATTAAAAAAGCTACAAATGGAGTAATGAGTGAAATTATAGTCTCTGCCGTTGGGTTTTCTATTCCACGGTGAATATGACCAATAGTATAAGCAACCATAACTCCAATAAAAGCTCCGCTACCAGATACAATCATAAATGCTAATGAAGCATCGTTTAGGTTAAATACGTGGTTACCAGTTATAGATAGAAGTGCATAGCGATAAATAATTAACGCTGAGGCATCATTAATTAAGCTCTCTCCCTCTAATAAAGTAATTATATGTTTTGGTAGCTTTAGATGTTTGGTGATACTAATAGCAGCAATTGCATCAGGGGGTGATACTAGAGCACCAAGTAAAAAACTTAACGGCCAAGTAAATCCAGGAATTATATAGTGTGCTACAATAGCAACCCCAACAGTTGTAAATACAACAAGTCCCACTGCCAGAAGCAATATTGGGCGTTTTAAACGTTTGAAATTGTGCCATGAGATATTGTATGCTGCTTCATATAATAAAGGCGGTAGAAAGATTAAAAACACTATATTGGGGTTTAATTGGATAGTTGGTAATTTTGGGATAATACTTATTACTAGTCCAGCAATAACCAATAAGATTGGATATGGAAGTTTGAACTTAGTGGCAATTGAATATAGTCCTACCAAAAGAGCTAATAAAGTAATTATAATTTCAAGCTTTAACATATAATCCTAACACTAATCAATCTAACAAAATTAGACTTTATTCTAGTAATGTATTATAATACGTATCAATATTAGTCAAAGTACTTTTTGGGGGAAGAAAATGCGTTTTGAAGTTAAATTAGATAAGAATAATAATCAATATTTAGAAACCAAAACTTTTGGTTATGATTTGATAATTAACTCACGCTGGAATAAAGGAACTTCATTTACATCTGAAGAGCGTGATCTTTTTGCACTTAATGGTCTAATACCACCGCATGTATTTAGTTTGAGTGAGATAGTTGATAAAAGATATAACACCATGATTGATAAAGATAGTGATTTAGAGAAACACATTTATTTACGTGCTATTCAAGAAAGAAATGAAACATTATTTTATGCTCTTATAGATAAGCACATAACAGAAATTATGCCTATAGTTTATACCCCAATAGTGGGACTTGCATGTCAACAGTTTAGTCATATTTATCGTCAACCACGTGGGGTTTTTATTAGTTATCCTAATCGTGATAAGATTGATGCGATGCTATCTAGCCCGTATTTTGATAATGTAGAAGTTATTGTAGTATCTGATGGGGAGCGGATTTTGGGTTTAGGGGATCAAGGTGCTGGTGGTATGGGTATTCCAATTGGTAAACTATCTCTTTATACTGCTTGTGCTGGAATTGCTCCAGAAAAAACCTTACCGATATTACTTGATGTTGGTACTGATAATAATACTTTACTTGAAGATCCTTTTTATATTGGATGGCGTAATAAACGTATTAGAGGTGAGGAGTATGAAAATTTTGTAGATATGTTTGTTGTAGCGGTAAAACGCCGCTTTCCAAATGTATTGTTGCAATGGGAAGATTTTGCTCAGTCAAATGCAAGACGCCTATTAGATAGGCATAGAGATCAAATTTGTAGTTTTAATGATGATATTCAAGGAACAGCTTCGATTGTTGTTAGTGCTTTGATTTCAGCAATTAAAGCATCCAAACTCGAAGCGAAAGATTTACGCGTAGTAATAGTTGGTGCTGGATCTGCTGGTGTTGGAATTAGTAATTTATTGGTTGATTATTTAGAATATACTGGATTAAGCAAATCTACAGCTTATGATCAGATATTCTTATTTGATCGCAATGGTTTAATTACTGAAAATGTTGAGAGCCTAGATTTTCAGGCGAAATTTATTAAAACAAACTCACAAATTAAAAAATGGCACATTCATGATAAAAACAATATTACCTTACTTGAAATAGTTAATAATATTAAAGCTAATTTGATAATTGGAGTATCAGCTCAAGGTGGTATATTCACCAAAGAAGTTGTTACTGAAATGGCATTAAATACCCAGCATCCGATAATTTTTCCATTATCAAACCCAACAGCTAAAGCTGAAGCTGACCCAAAAGATATTTTAGAATGGACAAATGGGATGGCTATTATTGGTACTGGTACGGCATTTCCACTAGCAAGTCGTAATGGTAAAATGGTTAGAATTGATCAGGTGAACAATTGTTATATATTCCCAGGTATAGGTTTGGGGGTTTTATCTGTAAAATCTAGTGTGGTAACTGATAAGATGTTTTTAATTGCTGCAATAGCTTTAGCAGAATTATCTCCTGCATTAGATGATCCGACTAATAATCTACTGCCACCTCTTGGAGAGATTCGTGATATATCAAAGCATATCGCTATTAGAGTTGCAAAAGAAGCTGTTAGTATTGGAGTTGCTAAGGTATTAATTAAAAATGATGATGAATTAGTTACATTGATCGAAAAAAATATGTGGAAACCAGTTTATATACCGTATACACGCATAAACTTATAAAAATTACGCAAAAGGTACTAGTAATCTTAATTGATTTGCGATATAATACTTATATACGGTTTAAAAAAATATAACCGATTTATTCAAGTGTTAATATCTGAATTGAAATATGTAATTTGAAAAAGGAAGAATATTATGAAAAATTTATCAATTTTTTGTAGAGACTTTGAGTTAACTGATGCAATAAAAACATACTTAGCAGACAAGATGATGTCACTAGAAAAATATTTATCAAATCCTGATGAGGTTACATTTAACGCTCGTTTAGGTAAAGTTTCTAACCACCATAATCATGGTAAGATTTTTTATGCTGAAGTAAGTATTCATACTCCTGAAAAAAACTTTGGTGCACGTGAAGAAGCCGAGGAGTTATATGGAGCTATTGACGTATTAAAAGATGAGTTAGCTCGTGCTATTACTCATTATAAGAGTAAAACTCGTGACTTAGATAGAAAAGAAGCACAGAAGTTTAAAGAAGACATTAGAACAACCGAGTAGTTGAAAGGAATTACTAAAATATGCAAGATTCAATATTATTTAAGCCACTCAAAGTTGGTGCTTTAGAATTAACTAATCGTATAATCATGGCACCACTTACAAGATGTCGTGCAATTAAGGATAGAGTTCCTAATGCTTTAATGGCAGAGTATTATGCCCAAAGAGCTGATGCAGGTCTAATACTTAGTGAAGCAACATCAGTGACTCCTATGGGTATTGGTTATCCAAATACTCCAGGTATTTGGTCTGATGCACAAGTTGAGGGGTGGAAGTTAGTAACTGAAGCAGTACATAAAAAAGGTGGCAAGATATTTTTACAATTATGGCACGTTGGGCGTATTTCAGATCCTATTTATTTAGATGGTAAACTACCTGTTGCACCAAGTGCTATAGCACCTAGTGGGCATGTAAGTTTGGTACGTCCAATAAAGGATTATGTAGTTCCAAGATCCCTTGAGCTTGATGAAATATCTGGTGTAGTTGAAGCGTATCGTCTTGGTGCTGTTAATGCTAAAAAAGCTGGATTTGATGGTGTTGAAATTCATGGTGCTAACGGTTATTTATTGGATCAGTTTTTACAAGATATTTCAAATAAACGTACTGATATTTATGGTGGTAGTATAGAAAATCGTGCGCGACTTATGTTGGAAGTGACTGATGCAGTTATTTCTGTATGGGGAGCTGATCGTGTAGGAATGCATTTAGCACCAAGATGCGATTCACACGCAATGGGAGACTCTGACCCGTTAGCTACATTTTCTTATGTTGCACGTGAGCTTGGCAAGCGTAAGGTTGCTTTTATCTGTGGACGTGAGACGCAAGATGACAAATCAATAGGTGCAAAACTAAAAAAAGAATTTGGTGGTGTTTATATAATGAACCAGATGTTGACAAAATCTACATCAGAGTCATTGATTAATGCTGGAGATGCAGATGCGGTAGCATTTGGGGTGTTATTTATTTCAAATCCTGATTTAACAAAGAGATTGTTATTAAATAGTGAGTTAAATACGCCAAAACCTGAAACTTTTTATAGTGATGGAGCTGTAGGATATACTGACTACCCTACATTAAATTAGGTGGTAAGAAATTAAAAAATCCTTAATTTTACTAACTATTATAGCTAAAGTTTATGCAGTTGATAGTAGTATCGCTCCTGAAGTA
>CANEUJ010000018.1 GCA_947441745.1 Neisseriaceae bacterium
ACGTTTGGGGAAATATACCGAAGTACTTCTGATATAAGCCTCTTTATCAAGAGCCGAACCAGAGCTTACATAATGTGCCACATCAGCTATAGCAACATATAAACTGTAAAAACCATCTACTAATTCACAATATACTGCATCATCAAAATCTTTAGCATCTGGTCCATCTATTGTTACAAAAGGTATTTTTCTAAGGTCAATGCGGTTTTTCAAATCATATGAGCTAACTGATTCTGGAAGGTTTTCAGCTTGAGTAAGAGCGGCACTTGAGAAGTCAACTGGTAATCCTGATTCAGCGATTAAATGACCAACATAGCTCTCATCTTCCAAAGCATTACCAACAGTATTGGCTAACTCAACCACAAAAAATGGTGATTCTTCATTAGGGTATTCTACAATTACTGAATTAAATAATAAGTCACGATCGATTTTATCTACATTTGATCTTATTTTTACTAGATAATTACCAAATTTGGTATTGCTAACTTTAAGAAGTAATTGATCTTTATACAATTGCATAGTACCAGTTAGGTGAGTTGTATTATGGTTTATGATACTTTTTATGCTACCATAAGCAATACCCATTCTTTCACCATCTTCAACAACCATTACCTCATCTTTGTCAAGAGCGAAATTTTCGACATTCTCTAGTATATGAATTTTAGCTCCAGTTTTGATATCTATAGCAATGCCACCCATACCATTATTATGCTTATGGTAGATACATTGACTTGGAGATTTTACATTATTCATATTTTGTGTTTCTATTTTAAAATACGTTGATTTTGGTGGTAACAACGTAGGGTATTTTTAATTAATATAGCTATAGTCATAGGCCCAACACCCCCTGGAACTGGGGTAATATACTCTACTTTGTCTATCACATCATTAAAATCAATATCCCCACATAGGGTGCCATCACTTTGACGGTTAATTCCAACATCTATTATAATACTATTTTGTTTAATCCAGTTTGATTTTACCATTTTGGGTCGTCCTACTGCAGCTACAAGTATATCAGCAGTAGCAGTTATTGATGCTAGGTTTTTGGTTTTACTATTACATATTGTTACTGTTGCACCACGATTTAGAAGCTCAAGTGCCATAGGGCGACCCACTATATTAGAACTACCAATAATAACTGCATGCTTGCCATGATATGATGAAACTACAGTATCTAAGATATACATCACTCCATTTGGAGTGCATGGGCAACTTTTAGGGTCGTTAAGTGCTAAAGAACCCATATTATAGCGATGGAAACCATCAACATCTTTATTGGGTAGTATTGTATCAATAACAACTTTACTATCTATTTGCGGTGGTAATGGTAGTTGTACCAAAATCCCATCAATAGTATTATCATTATTTAAACGTCTAACTAAATTTAGTAGTTCATCTTGAGTGGTGTTTTTTGATAATAAATGTTCAATAGATATAATACCAACCTTAGTACAAGCTGCTTTTTTGTTTCTAACATATACCTGAGATGCAGGATCTTCACCAACTAAAACAACCGCTAATGATGGTTTTCTAGTAGTAATTGCATCTATCTCGAGTTTTATTTCAGAGAGTATTTGTTCCGAGAAGTTTTTACCATTAAGGATTTTATCTGTATTCATATTTAATCTTATTTAAGAAATTATTACTATTTTAGCAAATTTACGCTTACCAACTTGAATTATATAGGTATTATTTACTTGCAGTGACAGATTTTTGTTAATAATTTTGTCACCATTTATTTTAACTCCGCCTTGGTCTATCATCCTTATACCTTCTGATGTTGAGGTTACAAGATTTGATTGCTTTAGTACTAAGGGTAAACCTATTGTATTTGCAGTATGAATAATAATTTGAGGCATATCATCTGGAATATCATTTTTTTTAAAGCGTGTTTCAAAGTCATGTAAAGCGGTATTGGCATCTTTTACGCTATGATAACGCTCAACAATTTCAAGAGCTAATTGTACTTTAATATCTCGTGGGTTGGTACCAGAGATGGTATCTTGTTTCAATTTAGCTATTTCAACTGGTGTCTTTAGAGATAATAAATCATAATAACGCCACATTAATTCATCAGATATACTCATTATTTTACCAAACATATCGTTGGGTAAATCAGTTAGTGCTATATAATTACCCAAAGATTTGGACATCTTATTTACGCCATCGAGCCCTTCTAGTAATGGCATCATGATTATACATTGTTGTGACTGATTATTTTGTTTTTGTAATTCACGCCCCATTAGGAGGTTAAATTTTTGATCGGTTCCACCAAGTTCAATATCAGTATTCATAGCTACAGAATCATAACCTTGCATTAATGGGTATAAAAATTCGTGTATTGCAATTGGTTTATTCTCAGAAAAGCGCTTTGAAAAATCGTCGCGTTCTAGCATCCGTGCTACAGTATGACTAGCTGCAAGTCTTAACATCCCATCAGCTCCAAGCTTAGATAGCCATCCTGAATTAAAACAGATTTTGGTTTTATCTTTATCTAAAATCTTAAATACTTGTTCAGCATAAGTTTGTGCGTTTATCTCAATTTGTTCTTTTGTTAAAGGAGGTCTAGTTGCATTTTTGCCAGTTGGGTCGCCAATAAGTCCAGTAAAATCTCCAATTAAGAATGAAATTTCATGCCCTAAGTCTTGTAGTTGACGCATTTTGGTTAGTAAAACAGAATGCCCAAGATGTAAGTCAGGTGCAGTTGGGTCAAAACCAGCTTTTATTCTAAGTGGTCGATTTTCTGATAGCTTCTTGTTAAGCTCGTCCTCAGGTAAGATCTCAGAAACACCTTTTTTTATTATTTCTAATTGTGAAATTGAATCTAACATTTATTTATCCGTAAAAGAATTTTGCATAAAACTAGCATAAGCAAGTACAACCCCAGTTGCTACAGACACATTTAATGACTGAGTAGTACCTTTTAGAGGAATAGTTACCAAATAATCACAGTTCTCCATTACTAACCGCCGAATTCCACTACCCTCACTACCCATAACCCAGGCTATTTTACCTTGAAACTTAAACTCAAATAAATTAACCGATTTTTTATCTAAACAAGTACCTGCAATCCAAAATTCATGTTCTTTTAAAGTATCCATTGCTTGGCTTAGGTTGTTTACTGTTACAACTGGTACATTATTAACTGCACCGCTTGAGGTTTTGGCAACACTTAGGTTATCAATATTTGCTGAATTATCTTTAGGAAGGATAATTGCATCAACCCCAAAACACTCTGCAGTACGGATTATTGCCCCAAGATTCTGTGGGTCAGTAATTCCATCAAGAATCAAAATTTGAGCAGTAGTGTTTAATCCAGAAATTACCTCATTAAGAGTCATCTTTGTTGGTGGTTTAACTTTAGCTACCACTCCTTGATGGATTTTACTTTTAACTAAGGTATTTAATTCATTAACTGTTTTAGATACCAATTTAATATTACACTCATTGGCTAAATTACTTAATTCCTGTTGCCTTTTGTCCTGACGATTATTGTCAATATAAACTTCTTCTACCAAATTAGGAGTGGTTTTGATATAATTAGACACGCTATGAAAACCATATATAATCTTACTCATATTAGAATATTTTCAATTGATAAGCACCATTTGGTTTTGGTACTCCCATCACAGTTATAAACTGCATCATATCTTCTTTACTATCATCGCGTATACTTGCTTCGAGGATTAGAGTACTTAATGAGCCAGTGCCACTTAATTTAAGGACAGATCTAGAATCTTTAGTGCTTACGTCTATAGCATTATTGTCAAGTGTTAATCCTATAGTATAACTACCTAACGGGTTGACCCTTGAAATGCCAGATGATATGTTATCTAAGGTGAATGTTACTTTACCTTCTAGCTTTTTACCAATTTGCACGTGGTTTGCTGCTAGATTGACATTTCCAGAAATGCCCATAGCTTTTATAATGTCGAATAGTTTTTCGACTTGGGTTATTGAAATTGATAAATCAAGGTTGTCTAAACTAACCCCTTTTTTGTTAATATAAAACTCAGCTGCATGTTTATTTCCAACATTAAAATTAATATCTATAAACTTACTAAACCCTAATTTTATATTCCAATTGAGTAATAAAATAGGTGCAGAAGCTTGTTTTGCACTAGTTGCAACTAATAAGCCACTGCCATTCCAAAAAGTTCCTGTAGTATCATAAAACTTGAAACGCCCTTCGGAGTATTTATTTATAATACTATTAACAATCCAGCTTGGAGTGTTATTCACCATACTAATAGTAAATACTAATCCAAATAATGTACCAATGATATATCTTTTATTTTTAATTAGCCAGTTTTTCATTGCTGCTCCACATTATTAAAACCAACTTTTAAATCTGCATACCCAGATTGAGATGCCCTTGTAATTGTCAATGTACTTGGAAATAAGCCATAGCTTTTACGCAGTTGATCAAGAAACTGCATGATTTTTTCAAATTTGACGTTTTTGGCATTTATCTTTAAATTATTGTCCGCTAAAATTATTTCTGCTTCCTTGACATCTAAAATTTGAGTTGCATCACCCTTTATACGATCACTATTTGCTGTGCTAAAATCATTTGGAGTGGTATCAGATAAATCTTTATATTGACTAGCAATAATTGCAGAATCGATTTTTTGTTCTATCAATATTGAGTTGTCGTTTTGAAGGCTGGTTTTAAACTGTATGGCACTACTTATTATCAAAACGATAAACATAACTGCTACAATTACTCCTACACCTATTAATATTTGCTGATCACGATTTGATAATTTTACCCAGTATTCCTTAATTGGTTGTAAGCGTAAAATTAGTGCATCAATTTGAGGGCGATATTTTTCTAAATATCGATTAAGAGTTTTTTTCATAATCTTTGCCTCCATTTATTTATTTCCGACTACTTCATGCCACATTACTGGTTTTAGTGTTATCACCCATTCGGCATCAACAATTTCTGATGTTGTTGCATTAATATCATTGTCTGTTGCCTCTGCTTTCTTTTTATTATTTTTAGAGTAGGTTTTGTAGTCCTCAATAGTTGCCGTAATTTTTCTTGTTTCTAACACGTCTTTATAACTATTAAATAAAGAAGCATCAAAGCTATTGCCAACAGTGATATTTGCTTCTCCATTATTATATCTAAATTGTTTAATATCATTTGGGGTTATGGTTGATGCTATTTGTAAAAATTTGGTCAATAAGACTACCGCATCTTTATTATCATATATGCCTCTTAGATGTCTAAGGCTATTAATTTTATTATTTGCAGTTTGAATTACTTCTTTATTTATTTGATTTACAGCTACTACACCTTTTAGGTTGTTATGAATTTGAGATTTAATTCGGACGTTATTAATTAAAAGCATAGTTATGTTCAACCCCCAGAATAAAATCATGAAAATTACTAAATATTTTATTGTGTTTAATAGGCTAAAAATACTTGTAATGCTTTTTTTATCCAGTTTTAGATTGAAACGAGTGCTTTTTTGAATATAAAAATTCCATACGAAAACTCCATACTCAAGTTGATTATTGGCACGATTACAAGGAATGTCGAATTTATTGGCAAGATTTTCTATATCATAATCATCGTTCGCATAGACTAATAATGACTTTGGCTTTTCTTCTAGCTGAAGCATATCTTCAAGCATTGATGGTATCGGTTTATTATCATCTAAGCAATAATACTCAAATTTTGAAGTACGGATGAAACTTTGCTCTTCACCCAGAAATAACGTCCACGAGTTTTCTTCAAAACTTGTAGCAAAAGCAAAAGATTGAATAAAGCGAATTGGTTTTTCAATATAGCTTAGTCGTTGCATCAATGTTTGATAATATATTTTATTAAATACTGCAATGTATGCAACTCCATCTTCAATATGTAATGTAATTGCTTTTACTTCATCAATCTCATCGGTTAAGGAGGTTTCAATAAGCCCTAACATCAGTTCTTCAGTCAAGCGTTTACTAGCAATACCAGCAACATTGGTTTTAAAGATGCTACAACAGTTTGTTGATAAATAAATTTCAAGGCTAACATCGTTAAACCCTAATAACTCATCAAAAGATGATTGACCTGTTTCGACTTCATTATCATGTATTAACGCCCAATTAATTGGTTTTGATAAGTCATTATTTATGAATAAACGTAATATTTTCATTCTGGATGATGCCATAAAATTAGTGGCCATTGGCCAGTGCGATTTGCTCGATACACTAGTTCAACCCATTTGAACTCATAGTCACCCTTGTCAACAGACGCATGGATCGTAAAATAATTTGAGGTAGTAGTCAAAGTTGTTAAATCCACATTAGAGTTACTCTGTGACGTTATTATACCATTACTTGCTAAGAAAGATTGAATATCTGTCGATGCTTTAAAAGGAGTATTTTCTCTAACAGTTACTATTCGATTTGCAATCTGAAGTGGTATACCACTTTTGGCGGCAATAACTTCGGCTGAAGCTGTATTTACATTGACTTTAATTACCCCAGAACCAGTTGGTGGTGGCAGGGCTTTGTTACTATTCGTGCTGCTTTCTTGAGTATTTGTGTCAGTGCTTTCGTTCATTAATTGTCCAGTGATTGATACTGGAATAGCTGTTATATAATTAGCAAGTTTATATTGATATTCTGGTTGCATACCTTTAATAAGCTTTAATTCAGCTAAATCAACGAGTGGCTTACCAGCTGGGCGGTATCGTGGATCAGCATTAGTATATTGGTTCATTATCTCAGTCTCATATTGGGGAGCTGCCATATAGTAAGCTATTGCAGGAGCTAGTGCTGCTGGAAGGTTTAAAAAATCTAGTAGTGCGGTAAATTGAGCAATAACAGTTTGGTTTATTTGGCCATTACTAACCAAATCATTGATATTAAATTTACCTTGTTCATCAATGATATAACCACTCATATATATATCATCAATAACTTTAGTTCTGGGTATGGGCTGAGCCCAAATGTCATTTATTGAGTCGAAGTTTGATGTTGAGGCACTAGTTGCAAGTCCAGCACGCCCAAAGTCCGCCGCGGCAAACAAAATTCCATAGCATTGTTCCATTGCTTTTTGATTAGTAAGACGACGAATTACCCTGTAGTTTTTTATAGTTATATCAGTTATGATAGACATTATAATAAGTACGATAATTAATACGGTTATTAATGCAGCTCCACGGTTTTTTTGTATCATAATGCCCACCTACGGGTAATCTCTTCTCCAGATTTCATTTTTATATAAATTTCAAGTGCTTGGGGTAGGGTTGTAAAGTTATTTATATCACTAGGCCAACTATCGTGCCACTGTTTATCAGGATATAAAAACTTTACAGTGAAAGCATCAACATTTTCAAGGAGTACTTCAACTTGAGCTTGAGTAAATGGCACTCTATTTAGAAACGGCCAAGTTACTATATAAAGCGTACCATTTAGAAAGCGAAGTCCGATACGCCTAGGAGATGCAGTGCCGTATTCCTTATCACCAATTACTCCTGAGATTGTAAGTTCAAGCTGAGCATCAAAATTACTACTAAGTTTATTTTTCCCCATAACTGCAGGCATTAATATCCCGTTTTCATCACGGTAGGCAAGTGGTATAGCTCTACTCCAATTGGTTGATATTTGATTAATTGCTCGTGCAATACCACCCCATTTATTTTCGGCGTTAGTAAGTACTTGTTTTGTTGTGACTAGAGATGCAATAGCACGGTATGAAATCACTGATATAATTGCAAAAATTATTATTGCAACCATTAATTCTATTAAGGTAAAACCTTTTGTTTGTTTAATCATTGTGTCTAACCATTTAATATTGAGCAATAAAATTTACGGTACGAAATAAAATATATTTCGACTTCTTTTTTTCGCTTACAGCAATCTCTAAGCGTCTAAAGTATTGGTTTGGAGTTGCAGATATTGTGGTCTCAACATTAAAATCAATACCAGCCATAGTAACATTTTTAGTATCACTCCCTAGGTCGGGATAAATACTGTCAAGATAATATTGATTATACTGATTATCAGCAACCCAGTTCGCAGCTTCTCTAGCATACGCATCATGTATATCATCAACTGCCAACCCAATATTTCTGGTTGCGGCAGCAAGTACAATAGCAATTATAAACAACGCTACCAAACATTCTATAATTGTAAATCCATTATGATTGTAGTGTTTTATATTCATTTAGTTATTTACCTGAAATTCACCATTTATATTACCATCCACCCATGCATTACGCACGCCATCAGTAATTTTAAATGAGTACTGGGGTATATTACCTGTTGGAAAAAACCTAATTTTTTCGTCATCTTTTACAGCTCTACCATTAACTAAAGAGGATGTTATAGTAATATCTTTTGGCCAACTCCAACTAGCTAGGTGCTGTAAGTTTATATCACGCCATTCACCATTTCTATAGCCTCTACAAATAAATGCATTTGGCTTTACGCTACAAGTGATAACACTATTTGTATATACCGCTTCATCGGCGATAATTTCTAATGTATTGGATATTTTAACAGATTCACCTTTAAACTGCGAGTAGCTTGCTGAGCCGACACTTAGAACTGCTACTCCTGACATAATTGCTATAATGACTAAAGCAATCATTATCTCAATTAAGGTAAAACCGCGCTGTAGAGTTATCGGTGGATGTATTTTATAATTAATAATATGCCCATAAACAGACTTATTCATGTGAATGCTTCCGTTTAAAATAAAATTAGAGTTGGCTTTGCAACTCTAATTGTAAAATAGCTTATTGCCAGCTACCGATAACGCTAGATCCACTGTCACCACTTGCTGATTGACCATCAACTCCATATGAGTATACGTCAATCTCACCGTGTTTACCAGGGTTTTGGTATTGGTATGAATTACCCCAAGGGTCAGCTGGAAGTTTATCTAAATATCCACCATCTTTAAAATTTTGCGGTACTGGTTGAACTGATGGTTTTTGAACTAATGCTTGAAGTCCTTGAGCATTTGTTGGGTAGCGATAGTTATCAAGATTATATAATTTCAAAGCGTTCATTAGAGATGAAATATCAGTTTTAGCAGCTGCCTTACGTGCATCGTCAGTTCTACCAACTACACGTGGAACAACTAGTGCTGCCATAACCCCAAGGATCACTAAAACAACCATAATCTCAATTAAAGTAAACCCTCGTTGTTTAAGGTTTTTGTTCTGCATAGTAAATAACTCCTTATCTATTAAACCATAACGTATTATACCAAACCAATTAATAATTTTGTCAAGTTATTTTGGGGTATTAATTTTTATGGTACAATTGTGTCCATGTTTATTTGATTATAAGTGATAAAACATATGACTATTCGTAATTTTAATGGTATAAGCCCCAAAGTTGATAAAACAGCATATATTGATGATAGTGCAGTTGTTATTGGAAGAGTTTCTGTTGGTAAAAATTCGTCTATTTGGTGTAATGCAGTTGCACGAGGAGATGTAAGTGATATTATCATTGGAGAAAATTCTAATATCCAAGATTTGACTATGCTACATGTTACACATTATAACCCAGGTAAGTGGAATGACTTTCCGCTGATAATTGGGGATAATGTGACTGTTGGGCATAATTGCTGTTTGCATGCTTGCACGATAAAAAACAATGTTTTAGTTGGTATGGGTACGACTATATTAGATAATTCAGTAATAGAATCTAATGTTTTGATTGGAGCAGGTAGTCTGGTATCTCCTAATAAAACCTTAGAGTCTGGATATTTATATTTTGGTAATCCCTTAAAGAAAATTCGCCCTTTAACAAAGGACGAGATTGCTCATATAGAGTATTCTGCAAAGCATTATGTGAAAGTAAAAAATGACCATCAATCATGTTAAGTTGGCATGGATTCCAAATTCTTTTCGAAACAGCATCTTGTTTATGTTTGGAATGACGGCGTATAATTCGGCATATCGTCATCAAAATGTGAAAGTAAAAAATGACTATCAATCAAGTTAAGTTGACATGGATTCCAAATTCTTGTCGAAACAGCATCTTGTTTATGTTTGGAATGACGGCGTATCATTCGGCATATCGTCATCGAAGCATAATACTCCGTCATCCCAGCGTAGGCTGGGATCCATGCCCTAAGTAGTTAAACCATGTTACCAGTTTATCTACAAAATAAACTTAAGTCTCTTAGGATTAATTCTCTTGAAGAGCTTCAGAAATATAATTATTTTTTAATATTTCAATGGTTAAGGGATATTTATCCAAGTATGGGATTTAGAGTATTATTTGATCTATATTGTCTAAGTCATAATCAATCCCTTAATACCTTAGATCCTGAAATTAAAGCCAAGTTGAAACTAACTTATAAATCACTACCTCCACATTTTGCACCTCTTCCAAAAGATGAGATAAAAAAATTTATGCAGATAGCTTTAGCAATTGCAAGAGAATCAGATAATGAAATTCCAATCGGAGCTGTAGTTGTGAAAGATAGTCAAGTTATTGGTTGGGGAAATAATCAAACTATAAAGACTAATGATATAACAGCTCATGCAGAAATTGTAGCTATTTGTGATGCAAGTAAAACTCTTGGCAACTATCGCCTAGATGAGTGTGATTTATACGTCACTATAGAGCCATGCCTAATGTGTAGTGGTGCTATAATTAATAGTAGAATCAGGCGAGTGATTTTTGGGGCACAAGAACCTAAAACTGGAGCGTTAATTAGCCAATATAAGATATTAAATAATACCAATATTAATAAACATACCGAGGCAATAGGCCCTATAGATAATGATTTATATTCGGCTCCGCTAAGAGATTTTCTAAAACAAAAACGTTAGCACATTCAATGTTTTTGTTGTTTTTAGATTACTTAATGCGTTTAACTGCACTGTGGGATAGTTCTATCATAGCATCTTTATATTTTGAGTTTGGGAAGATTTTGAGTTCCGATGTCGCCGACTCTACATAGTGGTGTGCTAAATTTGAGCAATATTTAATTGCTCCACTATTTTTAATGGCAGAAATAATAAAATCAACCTTTGCAGTGTCAGCTTTATCAATAGCATCTTTGATTTTTTGTTGTTCTAGAAGACTACCATTTTTTAATAAATAAATAAGTGGTAGTGTTACTTTGCCTTCAAGTAAATCATCTCCAACATTTTTACCCATACTATTACTATCACCAGTATAATCAAGAATATCATCAACAATCTGAAATGCCGTGCCGATATTAATAGCATAGTTTGCTAATGCTTCTTCTTGTTCGTTACTAGTATTAGCGATAATTGCAGCTACACGAGCTGATGCCTCAAATAATATAGCTGTTTTATATTTTATGACTTCAAAGTATTCTTTTTCAGTTAGATCACTTCGTCCAATATTTAATAGCTGTAATACTTCACCCTCTGAGATTTGATTAGTACTTTTTGCCATCACATCAAGCACTCGTAGGGAGTTACTCTTTATCATCATTTGAAAAGCTCTAGTATAAATAAAATCACCAACTAGTACACTAGCTGCATTCCCAAACACAGCATTAGAGGTTTTGCGACCCCGACGCAGACCTGATTCATCAACTACATCATCATGAAGTAAGGTAGCAGTATGAATATACTCAATCATAGCAGCCATTTGGTGGATTAGAGCATTATCTTTTATCCCAGCAATTCTACCGCAAAGAAGTGTCAATAAAGGTCTAATACGTTTACCACCAGCCGATACAATGTACTCTCCAATTTGGTTTATAAGTACTACATTAGAACTAAGGTCATTACGAATTACCGTATCTAGTTTTTGCATATCATCATGCATTAATTGCTGTATTTTATTCATATCACTTTATAATATTAAAATTTAGTTGTTTATTGTGCCATTTCTTAATAGTGCTTCTGTGCCCAACACTTATAATAGCACTATTAGGAAGTCGATCTATAATTGTTTTATATAATAATTCTTCCGCTTCTTCATCAACCGCAGAAGTTGCCTCATCAAGGTATATTATATCTGGTTTATTGATAAGAATGCGACAAAATGCTATTTTTTGTTGTTCACCTAGAGATAATTTATTCCCCCAATCAGCTATTATGTCAAATTCACTAATGAGGTTATCTAGTGTAAATTCTTTAAGTAATAAAATTAATTCGTCATCTGTAGGTAAGCTATCAAGCATAGGATAACATATTGCCACTTTTAGGCTATCGTATGGTAAATATGGTCGCTGAGCAATAAATATTGATTTTAAATTTGGTGCTTGGTAAATTTCACCTTCACTAAATGGCCATAAACCAGCAATAGCACGAAGAAATGTTGTTTTACCTATTCCAGAGCGTCCGTTGATTAATAGTCTATCACCAGTAGTTAAACTAATATCAATATTATTTTGTAAAATTTCACCGCTAGGAAGCTTGATACCAAAATTACTCAATTCCAAATATTTATCACCAGGTTTTATAGTAGTGCTTTCAAGATCATATGCTTCATGTATTTGATTTTGGAAGCCATATAAGCGATCCATAATTGCTCGCCAACTTGATAGTGAAGAATAAGAATCTATAAAATAAGATAAAGCACCCTGAACATGACGAAATGCAGAAGCTATTTGCATTACATCACCAAGTTGAATGATTTTGGCAAAATAGCGTGGAAGAGCTATTAAAAATGGAAAAATTACTGCAATTTGAGCATATCCAACACTCAGAATATCAATTTTCATTTGGCGATAAATAATCGCTACAAAATTATTAACGACATTAGTAAATCTTTTGGTTAATCTTGATTTTTCTTGTGTCTCTCCGTTATAAAAAGCGATATTTTCACTATACTCACGCACCCTCATTAGACCATAACGAAAATCAGCTTCGTATAATTGTTGCTGGTAGTCAAGATTAATTAATTTTTTACCAATTTTAAACATCAGATAAGTGCCGATAATTGAGTAAAGAAGCGTTGCATAGACTATAAACCCTTTGATTTTATAATGGTGATGAAGTAGATTAAACTCGAGAACCCCAGATATATTCCAAAGTATGATAACAAATGATATTAGAGTAACTAAAGAGTTTAATAAACCAAGAGTTAAATCCAAAGTTATTCTGATAAAACCACCTATATCTTCGCTTATCCTTTGATCTGGATTATCACTTATTTGTCTCAAAAAGCGAGTTTTATAATAAGATTTTTTATGGAACCAGTTAGTTAGATAAAAATCAGTTAGCCACAGCCGCCAATTAATTTCTAAGAACTTGTGAGCATAAGATGCCAGTATCTGAAAAAGAATATAAAAAAATGCAATCCACATAAATCTGTATAACAGAGACCAAAGAGCATTTGTATTATAATGTTGTATGGCATCATAAAATCCATTGTACCATTTATTGGATAGTATAGTCATGTATATTGTTAGGAGGTTAAATATAATAACTAGAGCAAGTAATCCTAACGATTTATATTTTTGATTACTTACCCAGAATGGACGAGCCAAATGCCAAGCATCTTTCAGCCAGTTTTTAGGGTTACGATTAAATGTTGATGGCATTTTTGTCATTACTTATCACTTTCAAAGGTTTTACCAGTTCCCATATTTTAATTGCACATAACTAAGCCCAGCTATTACAGCAGTCTCACTTCTAAAAATCAAATTACCAAGCATTAGTGGTGCAAACCCAGTTATTTGTTCTGTTTGGCTAAAGCCACCCTCAGGCCCAACCAATAATTGTACCTGTTTTGGGATATCACTATGTTGTTGAGATTTACCTTTCACGGTACTCATAATTAGATTTATACCATTTGGGTTTGCAGATACCTCGCCTAATCTTATTGGATGATTAAGTTTTGGGATAACATTATTCCCACATTGCTCGCAACTACTAATAATAATTTTTTGCCAATGTTCCATTCGTTTCGCGATTTTATCAGTATGTAGCTTTTGTGATCGTTCGCTAATAATAGGTGTAATTTTACTAATGCCAAGCTCTATTGCTTTTTGGATTGCCAAGTCCATCTTGTCATTTGCAATAATACATAGCAATAAGTGAATGTTTAGTAGCTTGGGTTGATTACTTTTGACTTGTTTAGTTATTTGTACCGCTACTATTTTTCGATTAATTTCAATTATTTTTGCGTTGTAACTAGTTCCGTTTCCATTAAATAGGACTATATTATCATTTATCTTATGGCGTAATACCAAGATATGACGTACAACCTCCAAAGGTAGCTCTAATACTTCATCAAGAGCAAGTGGCAAATTTACATAAAAACGAGACATCTAGATAAGCCTAGTGGGTGATAGTATCAAGGTTTTTATTTATAACTTTCTCGAGCTCTAGGATTAATTTCTCAGGGCTTTTATTGGGGTAAATAGGTTTATCAATAATTACTTTTATTTCACCTGGGAACATCCAAAATGCTGCTCTTGCCAAACAATATCCACCATTATGAGCTACAGGAATTATAGGAATTTGCAAAGATTCTGCCATTTTGGCAACTCCTATTTTATATGGAACCCTAACTCCTGGAGCAACACGAGTTCCTTCTGGAAAAGCTAAAATCCAAAATCCTTTTTTTATCCTGTTAACACTTTGAGTGAGGATTTGTTGTATTGCAGCTGAGCCTTTGGAGCGATTAATTGCAATAGGAGACAATGTAGCAATAGCCCAACCAAAAACAGGTAGTCTAAGTATTTCACGCTTTAGTATCCACACATGTTGGGGGAAAATGGTTTCAAAAGCTATAGTCTCCCACGCTGATTGATGATTGCTTGCAATAATTGCAGGACTCTTAATGAGGTTTTCAAGACCCTCCACACTAAAAGTAACTTTACATATGTGTTTACACATGAAAGTAAAGATATAAGCCCAAGAGCTGATTATTTTGTGGCGCAATTTTACTGGAACAAAAATTAAAGGTATCGCAATTATATTATAGAATAAAGCACAAATACCAACAGTTGACCATAATACTGTTGATCGCGATACTACAGATAAGGTGAGTTTATTTTTCATACAGATTCCTTCGGGGCTAATAAATATTGACTAAAAGTTAATAAGTTTTTAAATACCAAAGTACCCTCTGGTAATTTATTATCAGCTAAAGTCTTTTTACCATTTCCAGTTTTTACCAATACTGGAATACCTCCAGCAATACTTATTGCCTCTAAATCACGTAAACTATCGCCAACAAACATTAGATTACTTACATTATCAATGTTAAATCTATCTACTATATCTAAAATCATTGATGGATTTGGCTTACGGCAACTACATTTATCATCAGCCGTATGCGGGCAGAAGAAAATCGCCACAATCTTACCACCTTCTTGTTCAACTGTTTTATGCATTTTTTCATGAATCAAGTTTAGGTCTTCCATACTGTATATCTTGCGACCTATTCCAGATTGGTTGGTACAAACTACAACTTTATAACCTGCTTGAGTAAGGTCTGCTATAGCTTCAATGCTTCCTGCAATAGGTTCCCATTCATCTGCATTTTTTATAAACTCGGTACTATCGTGATTGATAACACCATCTCTATCAAGGATTATTATTTTCATAATTATATTTCCGCCAATTCACACACTTGATTAAAAGTATCATACATATATTTTAGTAAGTCAATACGGTTTTTCTTAATGATTTCATCTTTGTCCATAACCATAACATTATCAAAAAAACTACTGATTGCTTCATTAAAATTGGATAAAGTTGCAAAGAAACTATCCCAGTTTTGTTCTTTAGAGTATTTATCAAGAGTACTAACGTTTTTTATATAAGTATCATACAAATTTTTCTCTTCAGCTACTTTAAATAAGCTAGGATTTGGTTTGTCTGAAATTGTGTCAGTATTGTAACCATTTTTTTCTAGAATGTTTTTAATGCGTTTATTAGCATTAATTAATTGACTATTACTACTACTAAATTGTTGTAAACTTCTTAGTAAACTATGTAAATAGTTGAAAATATGTGGTTTTGGCAATAAAACACTATTTACTAGATTAATTGGGTAATTTTCAATATTTACCAAATAATTATTTAGACGTTCAAGAATAAATTTATATATATCATCTTGTGTATTTATGCTTAAATTAAAGCCATCAAAAGCTTCAAAAGTGATTTTTAATAAGCTATGTAAATTAAGATTGTATTCTAATAATATTCTTGCAATACCAAGTGCTGCACGTCTTAGTGCAAATGGATCTTTTTCTCCACTAGGGACTAAGCCTATACCCCAGATACCTACTATTGTTTCAAGTTTGTCACTTAGTGCCATAGTTATAGCAAGAGGAGTATCAGGAAGAATGTCACCACTAAAACGTGGATAATAATGTTTTTCAATAGCGTTAGCGATATCAGAACTTTGATTGTAATAAAGTGCATAATATTTGCCCATTATGCCTTGAAGTTCAGGAAATTCGCCAACCATCTCAGTATTTAAGTCAAATTTTAGTAGTTTGGCAGTGGTTTTTGACTGTTCTGGATTTAGTTTCATAAGTATAGCTATTTGTGGTGCAATTTTTTGCAGTCTTTGGATTCTATCGTATTGTGAACCTAGTTTATTATGGTAGACAACAGATTGTAACTTATTATTGAAGTATTCTAAGCTATGGTTTTTATCTACATCATAGAAAAATTTGGCATCACTAAGTCTTGCCGACAAAACTTTCTCATTTCCATTTATTATCACTTGAGGATTGGTTGAAGCAATATTAGCTACAAACAAAAATTTATTACTTAGCTTATTATCAACATCCACTAAGGCAAAATATTTCTGATTTTTTGCCATCGATAAAATCAAACACTCTTGAGGAATTTGTAAAAAGTCAGAATTAAATTCACCAACTAATACTACAGGATATTCAACTAAAGCAGTTACCTCATCAAGTAAACTATCTATATGATTTATTTTAAGGTTTAGTTTGTTTGCGTTTTTATCTAATTCTTTTTTGATACGCTCTCTTCGCTCTATAAAACTAGCTATTACCTTACCATTTGCATATAGAATTTCGGAGTATTTAATTGCATTAGTAAGTATTATTTTATCAGTACTCATTATACGGTGTCCATATGTGTAATTAACAGGTGATATGCCAAAAATAGTACTGTTTTTACAAATAACCTTATCATCAAATACAATCATTAGATTATGAATTGGACGGACAAAAGAATAGTCTTTATTACCTGAACGCATACTTTTAGCAAGTGGTAGCTTCTTTAGGGCTGTTTCAATTGCAGGTGGTAGCACCGTTAGTAAAGAGTGTCCAGGAATTATTTGTTTCGCATAAAAATATCCATCATTCCTTTGTTCTAGTTCTTTAAAATCATCTATAGAGCATGATTTCATGAATCCTTTAAGAGCATTAGTTGGTTCATTATCTTTCAGTCCAGATATTATTGATGGGCCTTTTTTGTAAATTGTTTGATCGGTAGTAGTATCTGAGATTTGTTTAAAAAGACAAGCAAAGCGTCTTGGTGTTACAAAAAACTCAGGTGTAGTAGATGTATAGCTTTTTAATTCATTAAACAATAATCCAGCAAATGCTTCACCAATGTTTTTTTCTAAATTTATGGGCGGCAATTCTTCAGTTAAAAATTCGATTAATAAGTTGCCGGTACTAAGCTCTTCCATGCAGTTTTCCTAAATGATTATTTTATTTATTACCGTGATTTTAGCATTATTTCCCCCGTGCATATTATAATAAAATTGGTAATAAATAATTCAATAGTTATTCTATATGATAAAATCTATCAGGTAATAGAATCAAAAAGAGGGTGCAAAATGATTGATAGTGACGGATATCGCCCAAATGTGGGGATAGTCTTACTAAATCGAAATAATGAAGTATTATGGGGTAGAAGAAAAGGTGAGGACTCATGGCAGTTTCCGCAAGG
>CANEUJ010000019.1 GCA_947441745.1 Neisseriaceae bacterium
TAATATTGCTGTTTTAGATGTTGTTAATTTTATTGAAGAAGTTTTGAGAAAAAAAGCACGGTATAAAATTATAAATCATGGTTTTCCGTTTGGGAAAGTAAATATTTCTGATATTAAAGAAATTATAAATAAGTTATATATTGCATTTGATGAAGAAAGGTATTACTTAAATGCAATTAATAAAATAATAATAAATAATAGGTTAGAGTAAAATGAAAAATAAGGTTAAGAAAATTTATAAATATTACCAGTTGGGATATTTGAACAAAACAAATATAAAAAAGATCTTTCGTTTAATAAGAGCTATGGGCATAAAACATGCATTTAATAAAACAAAGCAGTATCTGGGCTCTGTGAGGGCATTTGAACAAGGTGGCATGTATTCAGATATACTAAATTCATCATTCACTAAATACTTTGATATAGCAGTTATGCATAGCTTGAAAAACAAATTGGGTGATTCTATTGTTTTTACAACTCCATGTTTGTCATATGGTGGTGGCGAGTTGTATTTATTAAGTTTAGCAAAATCAATACATGAATTAAATCCATCATTACATATTTTTGTAATTGTGCCGGAGTTTATTGGTACGTATAATCCTAATATACACGGTGATTATGACTTTATTACATTTATTGCTTGTCGTGATTTTATTGCGGATGATAATTTAGAGGAGTCTTATAATTTTTTGAAGATTTTTATTAGTGTAGTTAAACCTAAAATATTACATAATATAAACTCTTCCATTACATGGAGATTAATTATCAATGAATCTATTTTTCTTAGAAAAAATATTGAAAAAATATATGCATGTATATTTTGCCCTCAGTATGATAATCTTGGAAATCTAGAGGGTTTTGCAAAAGAGTTTTTGCAAGATGGAATAAAAAAGGTTGATTTACTTATTTCGGATAATCAAAATTTTAAATTATTCGCTTCACAAAACTTTAGACTATCACATGATGAATTGAAAAAAATTGTTACCATATATACTCCATGCAAATTTGGAAAATCTGATTCAGTTATTGCTGCGCAAAATAAAAACTTATCTAATATTCCACAAAAAAATATTAAGCTTCTCTGGATAGCACGTTTAGATGAGCAAAAAAATGTCAATTTATTGTTTCAGATTGCTAATAAGTATACAGGGTTTTTGATTTATGTATATGGCTCAAGTATAGTTGAAGGTAAAAATAAGTTTAGTAATATACCCAAAAATATTATTTTAAAAGGTATAGAAATGGATATTGCTAAAATTATGCTTGATAACGACTATACAGCTATGATAATGACTTCTAGATATGAAGGTATTCCAACTATTTTGATTATAGGCGGGTATTTAAATATACCAATTATAGCACCAGATGTTGGTGGTATAAGTGATTTAATTAATAATGATACAGGGTATCTATTGTCATCAAATCCATTACCAGTAGATTACAAGTTGGCTGTTGATAGAATTATTAATGATCATCAAGAGCGATTTAATAAAATTAATAGTATGCACAAGTTAATAGAAAAACGCCATTGTTTTGAAATGATGAAAGAGTCATTAATTAAACTCACGTATTTAGATATTTCGAAAGATAATGTGAGATCACTTCCGCTAGTTAGTGTTATTATTCCGTGTTATAATCAATATCATTTTTTAATTTCTTGCATCGAGTCTGTTTATGGTGCCTATGCTGGGCCATTAGATATTATTGTTATTGATGATTTCTCTACTGAAGCTAAGAAAAAAACATATCAAAATATTATTAATAATATTTTCCCAGACGTTAGAGTTATTAATAATGATAGAAATTATGGAGTTTGTAATACTAGAAATATAGGCATAGATTTAGCTTTAGGAGATTATATACAATTTCTTGATGCTGATGATGTTTTGCTGCCCAATAAAATTTCCATTCAAGTTAGCCAGGTAGATGAAGAAAAAAATATTCTAATATGTGATTATTTTTTATCAGATGACAACATGGAGCTTTTAAAGTATGAATCAAGTATTAAGCAATTTAATTTGACATTAGAGAGTTTCTTATTGTTTTGGGAGCGTGGGTTCTGTATTCCAATTCATACAGCTTTATTTCCAAAGGCAATCAAGGAAAACAAATTTGATTCAAATTTATCATCACGAGAAGATTGGATTTTTTGGATTAGTTTATTAATCAATAATTATAAAATATCATATTTACCTTATCAAGGCGTTATATATAGAATGCATTTAGATAGCGTAACACATTCAAAATTTTTAATTGCAGGAAAAGCTTGGATAGATGCCGTTTATTTTATCCTGAATAAAATTGAAGGAGAGGCTTTAGAGCTTAAATCAAAATTTATATCTGGTGCCACAGAACAGTATCTAAATTATTTTATCCCAAAGAGCATTCAAGAGTTATCACAAAAATCAATTAATAATGAAGTGAATATAGTATTTGATAAATCGACGAAGTTCAATGAATTAGATGAATTAAAAGCAAAAATTGATTTTTATGCTAGTACAAAAATATTTTTTGATAAGATGGCTGATATTACTATTATTATACCAGTTTATAATCATTTTGATAAATTATGGCAATGTATTCAAAGTGCAATAGATCAAACTTGTACTGTGAAGGAAATTATTATATTAAATGATAATTCATCTGATAGCATGGTAATTGATTTATTATACTATATTGAAAATAAATTTAGTAATTATATTAAAGTAATAAATTTTAATAAGAATATTGGAATTAGTAATATTCAAAATCATGCAATTGAAGTTGCAACAGGAAATTATATTTTATTTTTGGATTGTGATGATTATTTAGAATTGAATGCAGTAGATGTTATGAGTCAGATATTAGAAAATAGTTCTCCTGATTATATATTTACAGATAACTACCATCTTATGGGGTTTGATAAAACATATAGTTGCTACGGTGGTTATGATAATATTAAATACTCATCAAATGAAAATATTTGTGTGGATTTATTATATGGAATGGTTGCTAATCATTTAAAAGTTATTAAGCGATCTTCACTTTTAGATTGTGGCTTATTTAATGAAAAATATAGCGGTGTTCAAGATTGGGATATGGCTTTAAAATTTTGTGAAAAAGGAATGACTTTCAAATATATACAAAAACCATTATATAATCATCGTATTCATGCAAACTCTGTTACAAATTCTATGAGGACAGTACAGTTCAAACTAATGAATTTAGTTAGGCGTAAATACCTAGAGATGCGTTATCCTCATATAAAAAGTGATAATTCAGATTCTGAAGTTGAAATAATTAAAGAGAGCTGTCAATTATCAATAATTCAGGATTGTCTTGTACATAAAAAACAAATTATTTTTATGATAGATGAGCATACCTCATTAAATGATTATTGGTTTGTAAATGAATTTAATGCTTTTTTTAATCAAATATATATCAGTCATCCAAGTCAATATGCTATTTTGTGCGGGTATTTATGGGACCCAAAAATAATTTTGGTTAAATAAAATTTGTAAGTTGTTAAAAAATGGATATTTCTGTAATTATTCCTTGTTATAATCAAGGAAAGTACTTGGTTGAAGCAATTGATTCTGTTGAAAAAATTAGTGCGTCTTTGTTAATTGAGATATTGATAATTAATGATGGATCAGATGATGTGGAAACTCTTGAGGTTTTAGATAGATTGCTAGAATCTGGTTATAGAGTAATTAATTTTAATAATCGTGGAGTATCAAGTGCACGAAATAAAGGTTTGGAGTTGTCTACGGGGAAATATATTCAGTTTTTGGATGCAGATGATATTATCATCAATAATAAATTTGTTAGGCAACTTGAATTCTTTGCTCATGATCCTAATTTGAATGTGGCGGTGAGTGATTTTTTATTTGCTGAAGAAGATTTATCAAAAACGTATAGTTTATCGACTCACCAAGCATTTTTTAGCGAAAATTATCCTTTAGAGAGCTTTCTATTTTCTTGGGATAAGGGGTTTTCGATACCTATTCATTGTTTTTTATTTAAAAGGGAAGTGTTTTATCAACAAAATCAAAGAATTAAGTTTGATGTTAATTTAGCATCGCGTGAGGATTGGCTTATGTGGTGTAAAATAGCCCTTGCAAATGCCAAATTCAAATTTGATTC
The DNA here is from genome assembly GCA_947441745.1 of Neisseriaceae bacterium. GTDB lineage: Bacteria > Pseudomonadota > Gammaproteobacteria > Burkholderiales > UBA11063 > Aquella. Next base: position 4,126 of record CANEUJ010000019.1, read on the forward strand.
AGAAGTAATGGCAATTTATCGCAAGCACAATTCTTCGATGACAAAAAATGTTATAAAATCTTTAAAAGGTTTTTTGATAGCTCAAACTAAAGTTGCTGGTTTGATTAATGATCCGTGGCTACGTTATAAGTTTATTAAATATAGTATTTTTAGATTATTTCGTATAAAACATGTTATTAAATTAATATCTTATTTAGTTAAAAAGATTTAAAATAGGATAGCAAAACACATGAAGTAGTATATAAATTAACAAATATGTTAGAATCATTGACTCATGTTAAGAAATTATTAAAAAATATTATGAAAATATCTTTATTTATCCCAACATATAATGCCGCAACAGATGCGCATCAAACATTTAGTGACACACTGGCAAATATAGCGAAAGCAAATCTACATAGAGTTTTAGTAATTGATTCATCTTCTACTGATCATACCTTAGATCTAGTTAATCAATTTGGGTTTGAAAGTATAGTCATACCTAATAATGAGTTTGATCATGGTGGAACGCGTCAAAAAGGATTAGAAGTTCTCGCAGATAGTGATATTATTATCTATCTTACACAAGATGTGTTAATTGAAGATCCTAATGCGATTATTAATTTAGCTGGGGTGCTAATTGAGAATGAAAAAATTGCTGGGGCATATGCTAGACAATTACCTCATGATAATGCTGATATTTATGCTCGGCATCTAAGAAAGTATAATTATGGTTCTACAAGCTATGTGCGTAAATATAACGATAGATTTATTTCTGGTATGCGTTGTATTTTTTCATCAGATTCATTTGCTGCTTATAAAGTTTCGGTATTAAAAGAAGTTGGTGGGTTTCCTGACCATTTAATTATGGGCGAAGATGTATATCTTTTTGCTAAATTTTTACATGCTGGTTATAAAGTCGCTTATGCTGCTGATGTTACGTGCAAACACTCTCATAATTATACAATTAGTCAGACATTTCAGCGTTATTTTGATATTGGTGTATTTCATAAATCAGAGTCCTGGATATTAGAAGAGTTTGGAACTGCTAATAAGGATGGTATAAAGTATTTGTTATCTGAATTAAAATATGTAGCTCTTCGCAGACCTTGGCTTTTGCCAGTTTCTTTAGCTCTTACCTTTACGAAATACTGTGGTTATAAACTTGGGCGTAATTATGATGAGATTGGTGTTAGATTATGCCGAAAATTTAGTAAAAATAAAACTTTCTGGTGGCAGTAAGTTGTTTTTGGTTCATATTAGTGCCTAGAACTAATAATACTAAGCTTTCTGCAAGTGTTTATTAATCATAGTAATAGAGTTTTTTGTTACACCTGTATTTTTAGCGATTTCACTCCACATCGATGCAGCAGATTGTATTTCATCAATAATTTCCCCTGCGCGTTGTTTATTTATATTACCAATTTCAGCTAATTGTAATAGATGTTGCTTGTTTGGTGATTTACCTTCTCCCATAACTGTTGTACAGTGTTCGCCAGATGGTCCCGATGAGAATGTAAGATCATATGCGGGAGATATCCTCCATGTATTGTCTAAATTTAGCAAATAAGAGAAGTTTTTGGCATGATCGTCACGGTTATGCATATAAACGTTAAAGGTAGCCAACCTAAATAGTTTTTCACATTCACTAATGTTTTTTGTAAGCCAAAATGTAGCTTTCATAATGGTTTCATAATCTAGGCTTGGAATTCGATGATCAACATGTAGTAGCCCGCTGATAGAATGCATATGTAGTTTATTGTTATCAATGCGATCAAAGCGTTTAACTCCAAAATAACCGCCAGTATTGTTTTTTGATAAGAATAATCGTGCTTCTGGTACATCAATTTTAGCTTTTAGTGCTATTAAATGATATGCATATTCAATAGCTCCAATATCTTTAGGGTCAATTGATGAACGAAATTTAATAATCCAATCATTATGTTTATTTGATGCAGATTTTGCATTTAGTAAATTAACTAAGTATTTTGGTCTGGCACCAGCTGATGAGCCATTTAGAAGAAGGAGTTCCTCAATAAATGTTTCTTCGTCATGCTCTTGGAATTGAATTATATGATTTGCAATTTCATCTAGCTGTTCGACATTATTATAAATGGTTTGTGTATTTGAAGTATATTCAGGCTCATATGATAAAGCCCCCATACCATTATTACCTACATAGCAAAGTCGCTCAAGAGGTGAAATATCATGAGGGTTAATACCAGATTTTACTAAGCTTCTGTCTAAAAGCAAACGTCCCCAGCCATCTGGTAAGCTATCATTAAATACACCAAATAATCCCTCGAAGATAAAATCTTCAGATGATATTGCACCTAATTGTAGAGGGAGTTTGAATGGAGATAACTCAATCCCAGTTTTTATAAAATCTGGATCATACTCAAAAAATATTTTATGATTTTTACGTGCAAGTCGTCCCATTAGAGTTTTATTAGTACCAGGTTCGAAATACACATTTACTATTGGCGAATCATTTTTGATTTTCATTTACGACCTCGATGTCTTGAATTATCTTGTAAAATATCTTCCAAGGAAATAGGTTTGTTAATAGCCGTCTTTGTAAATAGTTGATCAAAATTATCTATGGAATCCAAAATGTAAGATATTTGTAATAATGATTCTAGAGATATTTTGCCACGTTGCTCAAATTTTTTTAAACTACCTAAGCTAACTCCAGATCGCTCTGCTAGAGTTTTTTGACTTAAATTTAGAGATAGTCGTTTTTCGCGAGCTCGATTTGCTATTTCAAGTGCAACTTCTTTTGGAGTGCTAAAAAAATTAATGGACATTATAATAGCCCTTATTGCCAAATATTATATTTAGTAGATATTATAATAGCCTTTATATAATATGTCAAGATTATATTTTCTCTAAAGTTGTATTCTGTTATGGTAAATACTGTTTTGCTATTTTATTAAAACTATCTAACTGATCTTCTATCCATTTATTATCATATCCCATTTCAGTAGCCATTATTTTGGCAACTGTTGGTGCTGATTCTATTGCTGCTTTTGCATTTAGAAGAATTGCTCTAGTGCGTCTACATAGTACATCTTCAACTGTTTTAGCTTGTTCGTGGCGTATTTGATATATTATTTCAGCACAAAGATATGGTAAATATGGGTGCAGTTTTTCTTGAGTTTTAGTTTCTTTAGCAATCTCAAGAATTTTATTTGCTTCACTACCATAAACACTAAGAGGGTATGGTAATGTTCTATCAATACTTTGACCGTATAGTTTAAGTTCTTTTGTAATAGATTTAGTATTAGTTAAGATACCATTATTTATTGCAAAACTAATGGTATCTTCACCCATCAAGCGATATATTGTCCATTTACCACCTACGATGGAAATAATACCGCTACTACTTAAGAGAATTTCATGTTTTCTTGAGATTTTAGAGCTGTTGGTTTGATTTTGTGGTCTTACTAGTGGTCTTTGACCTGCAAATACTGATTTTATATCATCCCGCGTTACTGTCTTACTCGTATAGTTATTTAGAGTCTCTAGGATAAAATCTATTTCATTTAGTTGTGCTACTGGATCTATTTCAGGCTTATCAATAGCAATATCGGTTGTACCAATTACGACTTTATCATGCCAAGGTAGTACAAATAGTATCCTACCGTCATTAGTTTTAGGAATTACAATAGCATATTTAGAATCAAAGATATCTTTATTAAATACTAGATGAGTTCCTTGGGCAGCCGCTACATTTTTATGACTTTCTACGGGTTCATCAATATCTAGTATCGTGTCAGTTAGTGTGCCTGTAGCATTAATAACTACTTTTGTTTTAATTTCATAATTTTCATTAGTGAGTTTGTTATGTACTTTCAGTCCAGTAACTTTAGATTCTGAATTTTTAGTAAATCCAGTAACATTTGTGTAATTGTGAGCTATACCGCCAAGACTTTCAAATGTCTTTAGTAATGCTATTAACATGCGAGTATCATCAAACTGCCCGTCATAGTATACGGCAGAACCTTTAAGAGCTGCAGGGTTTAAATTTGGAGCCTTATTTAATGTATCATTACGGCTTAGAAATTCACTTTGTCCAACTTTGTCCTTGCCCGCCAAAAAATCATATAGCTTTATGCCTACAAAGTATTTTAATTTATCCATCCATGAGTATAAAGGAACCATATAGGGTTGTGCTTTAGCAATATGTTGGGCATTTTTTAGAAAAAAATGTCGTTCAGATAGACCTTCTTTAACTAATTCAAAATCAAAATTAGCAAGATAACGTATACCGCCATGAACAAGCTTGGTAGATTTGGAAGATGTTCCTTTGCCATAGTCATAGCTTTCAAATAATATTGTCTTATAGCCTCTTGATGCTGCTTCAACCGCAACGCCAAGCCCAGTTGCACCACCACCGATAATAGCTATATCGTATTCATTCATTACTTTAACCATCCTTTTGTCCTACCAACTGCCTCATGCCATATAGAAAGTAATTCTTGGCGCTTATTATCACTAATTGCAGGTTCAAATTGACGTTCCAACTGCCATACCGCTTCGAGTTCTTCAACACTACTCCAAAAACCAACAGCTATTCCAGCCAAATATGCAGCTCCAAGAGCTGTTAATTCTAAACATTTAGGGCGTTCAACGACAGTGTTTAATATATCCGCTTGAAATTGCATCAAGAAGTTATTGCGACAAGCACCACCATCAACACGAAGTGTGGTTAGGTGCTGCTTTGAGTCACTCTCCATAGCATGTACCAAGTCAGCAACCTGAAATGCGATTGATTCAAGTGCTGCACGGGCAAAATGTGCATTAGTAGTGCCGCGTGTTATCCCAAATATTGCACCACGTGCATACTGATCCCAATGTGGTGCACCAAGTCCTGCAAAAGCAGGTACCATACACACTCCACCATTATCAGCTACACTAGTAGCCAGAGTCTCAATTTCGTTAGAATCTTTAATAAGCTTTAGGCCATCACGCACCCATTGAGTAACTGCACCACCGATAAATACACTACCCTCAAGGCAATATTCACGTGTATTATTAATACTCCAGCCTATTGTTGTTAGTAAATTATTGTTCGAAACAAGAGCTTTGTTTCCAGTATTCATTAGTAAAAAGCAACCAGTTCCGTAGGTGTTTTTTACCATTCCAGGTTTTATACATAAGTTTCCAAATGTTGCTGCTTGTTGATCTCCCGCGACACCAGCTATAGGTATTCTACTACCAAACAACCCTGAACTAGCTTCACCAATAATCCCCGATGAAGGTACTATCTTAGGGAGTAATTGCTGTGGAATATCTAGTATTTCTAGTAACTCATTATCCCACATACCAGTATGAATGTTAAATAATAAAGTACGCGAAGCATTTGATTCATCAGTAACATGGTCTCTTTGATGGGTTAGATTCCAAATTAGCCAGCTGTCAACAGTTCCAAAGCAAAGTTTGTTAGCCCTAGCTAAATCACGACTGCCTTTAACATTATCAAGTATCCATTTAAGTTTAGTCCCTGAGAAATATGCATCAAGTACAAGTCCAGTTTTATGTTTGAATTTATCAGCTAAACCACGTTTTTTGAGATCATCAACAATATCAGCAGTCCTTCTGTCTTGCCATACTATGGCATTATATATAGGAATTCCAGTTTGTTTGTCCCACACTATAGTGGTCTCTCTTTGATTTGTAATTCCAATAGCTACAATATCCTTTGCAGTAGCTGATGCTGTTGCCATTGCTAGCTTTGCTACACTTAATTGGCTGAGCCAGATTTCATTCGGATTATGTTCAACTAATCCAGGTTTGGGAAATATTTGGGTAAATTCTTGAGACTTCGAGCTAACAATATTGCCACCCCTATCAAAAAGTATTGCTCTAGAAGATGTAGTACCTTGATCAAGAGCTAGTATGTATTTTTTCATGATTTTTTCACCTTATAGCCGATTGTTATGTCATATAAAAATGCACCTATTGGTCCACCAATTAATGGTCCTATTATCCCAACTATCCAAATACCCGATCCATCTGTTAGTCCATTATTAGAAAACCCAGCCAGAGCCGTAAAAAGACGAGGGCTAAAATCACGTGCAGGATTCATAGCATAACCATGCATACCGCCAAAAGACATACCTATAGCAACAATAAGTCCAGCTACAGCAAATGGTGCTAAAAATCCTGCTTTGTCAGCTACAAAATGTTCCACAATTGCTAAAATACCGAACATTAGAATTGCTGTAGCAATAACTTCCGCCATGAAGCCTGGCATAAATCCAGCAACTGCTGGAAATGTAGTAAATATTCCAGCGGTATTTTGTAGTGTTGGGTCAACTATAGCAAATTTAGCACTATAAAAATAATAAACTATTGCAGCACCTAAAAACCCTCCCAGCATTTGGGCTATAATATAAAAAGGGGCTTTTGAAACAGGGAATCTTTTTGTTACAAGCAGAGATATTGTTACTGCTGGGTTTAGGTGAGCTCCACTTATTCTATTGCTAACCAAAATCCCTAAAAATACCGCGAATCCCCATCCAAAGGCAATATTGACATAGCCACCAAGGTTAAATAGTGAATTCATAGCACATACACCATTACCAAATAATAATATAAACATAGTGCCAATTAGTTCGGCAATTGATTCACGAAAGAGAGGGTTTTTCATTTTTTGCTCTTTCTAAACGGATTTGATTGGGAGTTTTTGTAAGTGGACGATAAATTTCAATACGGTCATCTTGTGCTAGTTTATAAGTAGTAACATCAATTTTCTTACCAAAAATGCCAATGGCATTGGGGTTGATTTCTTTAAGTTCAGAGAATATTGACTGTATTCCAGATATATTGATAGCCTCTAAGACAGAAGCGTTATTTGAGATTGTCAACGGGATAACCACTTGCCGATCGCAAATGCCATAAGACACTTCAATATTAATTAGAGCTACTGCCATATTGCTTATTAGCCTCTTTTATAAAACAGTCTACAATGTTTTTACTGATATAGCTAAATACGGGGCCAATTATTTTTTCGAAAAAATGGTTGGAGAATTTGTATTCTAGATTAAAATCAATTTTACATCCAGATTCTCCAAGTGGAGTAAATACCCAGTTACCATTTAATTCTTTAAATGGGCCATCAACAAAGTGCATATCTATTTTAGAATACGGATGATATACATTTCGAGTTATAAAGTGGGTTTTAACCATAAGGTACTCAAGATACACAGCACCTGTTACTTCATTATCATTATGACGAGTAACTTCGCTCTTAGTACACCAAGGTAAGTATTTGGGATAACTTTCAATGTTTTTTACTAGGTTAAACATCGTCTCAGGTTTATGGTTTACAATTACACTTTTTTTTATTTTAATCATAATAGTTTTTGCCTGAGCCTAAATGCTTTTATGACAAGCTATCATATAGTTAATATCTACATTGTTTGATAATTTAACAGCTTCAGTAATAGGGTTATACTCGATTCCTTTAATAGCAAAGACATCAAATCCATGCTTACTTAGTAAACCACGTAATTCTGAAGGCTTGATAAATTTTTTATATTCATGAGTGCCTTTAGGGATTAGACTTAATATATACTCTGCGGCTAAAACACCTAGAGCATAACTTTTGGGGTTACGATTGATTGTTGAAAAAAATGCCATTCCTCCTGGTTTAAGTAGACGGCTGCAGTTTTCAATGATAATCTCTGGTTTTGGGACGTGTTCTAGCATTTCCATACAAGTAAGTACATCAAAATATTCTGTATGTGATTTTGCAAATGACTCAATATCAATACACTCATATTCAACGTTTTGCCTGCTTTCAAATAAATGTAGTTTTGCAGTTTCGATAGACTTTGGTGCTAAATCTATTCCTGTTACAATAGCTCTTTTTTGAGCCATGCTTTCAGCAAGAATTCCGCCACCACAGCCAACATCAATAACTAATTTATTGTCTAAGATAATATTGTCGGTAACAAATTTAAGTCGTACTGGATTTATATGGTGTAAGGTTTTAAACTCACCCTCAAGATTCCACCACTGATGTGCAAGATCATTAAATTTATTTATTTCTTGTGCATCAAAATGCATTATAACTCATCCTCTTTAGATCCAGAGAGCTTACGATTTATTAAGTTTAAAAATTCATCACCAAATTTATTCATTTTATTACTTAAACTTTGTACATCACCAGAGAATTTATTATAAAATATATATGCAGGTATCGCTACAAATAATCCTATTGCTGTAGCTACTAGTGCCTCTGCAATCCCAGGGGCAACTGATGCTAGTGTTGCTTGACCTGCAGCACCTAAACCGATAAATGCATGCATAATTCCCCAAACAGTACCTAGTAAGCCAATATATGGGCTAACTGAACCAAAAGTTGCAAGCATACTTAAGCGACTTTCATAACGATCAAGCTCAGCATCCATCGCAGAGTTAAGAGAGCGTTCAATATTTGCCATCATTAGATTCTTATCTGTTATACCTTGCTTGATTAGTTTATTGTATTCTGTAATCCCATAATAAAACAAAGCAGCAACTGAGTTTTTGCTTGATTTGCTACTAGTTGCAGTAAATAAAGTTGATATGTTATTGGTTGATTTATATTGACGTAAAAAACTCATGGTATCAAATTTTACTTTTCCAAGAGTACCCCATTTAGTGAAAATAATGCCCCAAGATACTATTGAAAATAATACCAAAATAGCAATTACAATCTGCACTACTATACTTGCATTAATAATTAGTTGTAATATTGAAATTTCTTGCCCCATTTATTTCTTCCCTATTTAAGATTTATTGCTGAAGATGCTATATCATGACGATATTGCATACCTTTATAGCTAATTTTTTTTATTGCATTATATACTTTGTGTTGTGTTTGTTCAATTGTGTCATCAAGTGCTACAACACATAAAACTCTACCACCTGAAGTGTATAATTTATTCTCTTTTATACTAGTACCGCTATGAAAAACTTTGATATCATCAGTAATATTTTCTAAGCCAACTATTATATCATCTTTTTGTGGGGAATCTGGATATCCGCTACTTGCTAAAACTATACCTATAGCAAATTTATCTGACCAAATTGCATTGATAGTATCTAATTTTTGTTCTATTCCAGATTCAATTAAATCACTCAAGTCACTTTCAAGTCTTAACATAATAGGTTGTGTTTCAGGATCACCAAAGCGACAGTTAAATTCTAATGTTTTGGGGTTTCCATCCTTATCCACCATCAACCCAGCATACAAAAACCCAGTATATTCATGACCTTCTTTACTCATCCCATCAATTACTGGTTGTATAATCTCCTTAATTACTCTATCATGGAGTTTTTGATCAACTATAGGGGAAGGGGAGAAGGCTCCCATGCCACCAGTGTTTGGGCCTTTATCATTATCCAATAATCTCTTATGATCTTGTGAGCTTGCCATTGGAAGGATATTCTTTCCATCAATCATTACAATGAAGCTTGCTTCAGTGCCAAACAAACACTCTTCAATTACTACTTTATTTCCAGCACTACCAAATTTATTATTAGAAAAAATATCATCAATAAAATCTAATGCTTCTATCCGTTCATTTGCTACTAAAACTCCTTTACCAGCAGCTAGTCCATCAGCTTTAATCACAATTGGAAGTGTTTGGATTGATAAATACTCTTTAGCCAAATTTCCATCCGTGAATACCGCATATTTTGCAGTTGGGATATTATTTTTAATCATAAAGTCCTTGGCATATGCTTTTGAGCTTTCAAGTTTGGAGCAGTATTTTGTTGGCCCCCATATTTTTAGATTATTTGCTCTAAATTCATCTACTATTCCCGTAGCCAATGGAGCCTCTGGCCCAACTAGTGTAAAACTAATATTATTTTGTTTGGCAAATGTAATTAGCTCTTGAGTGTCGGTAATGCTTATATTTTTAATTTTTGCTTCGAGTGAAGTTCCTACATTACCAGGAGCTACAAATACTGTTGCGACTTTTTTTGACTGAGCCAGTTTCCAAGCTAGAGCATGTTCGCGTCCGCCAGAACCAATTACCAAAATGTTTTTTGACATAAATATTTCCTATTGAGAGCATTTTAATCGTAATAATAGTGATTTTACCGTATATTCTAAGTCAAACATATTTTTTTTTTGATGTGTTAGAATATCTGGTATAAAAATCCTGATTTTAAGCAATGATGATATTCCATCTGTCATTCCAAACATGAACTATTTATACATGAAAGCAGGATAAGTATATTTTAGAAAGATAAAATTTTATGGATATGAATGTACATTACACCAGTGATAACCAGTTTAGTAATTACTCTGATAGCTCAGTTACTATAAAAGACACTGTGTATACAAATAATATAGTAGTTACGAATGATAAGATTACTCCATTTATGTCAACTGATATAAAGACTATAACGATAGATGATTTGGAAGATGTTTTAGCTACTAATCCAGATTTAATTATTTTTGGTTCTGGAAATACAATTATCCAGCCAGATTTAAAACTTCTATATAGTCTAAACCAAAAAGGAATTGGTGTTGAAATAATGCCAATACAAGCATTATGTCGGACATTTAATTTTTTAGTTGGTGAAAATCGTAAAGTAGCTGGAATCTTATTATTCTAAGCCAAATTAGATAATAGCATCATTAATTAATGATGCTATTACAAATAATTTACTTATGATTGCGTAAGAAATCAATTATAAGACCAAATGGACGACCAGTTGCACCACCATTAGAAGTAGTTCCATCATAAAACCCAGATTTCCATGCTGTACCAGCTATATCTAGATGAGCCCATTTATATTTAACAAATTTAGACAAAAATTTGGCTGCAACAGGACTTCCAGCAACTCCATTCCAATTATCAATATTTGCCATATCAGCTATGCTGCTTTTTAGTCCATCTTCATACTCATCAAATAATGGCATATGCCAAACTTTATCATTACTTCTAATACTTGAAACAATTAATTCTTCACAAAGTGTGTCATCATTGCTATATAGACCACTTGCTATATGTCCTATTGCTGTGATACAAGCACCTGTCAAAGTTGCCATATCAATTACTAGTTCTGGATTAAATCTCTCAACATATGTTAGAGCATCACATAAAATCAAACGACCTTCAGCATCCGTGTTTAATATTTCAATAGTTTGTCCTGACATGCTCGTAACTATGTCTCCAGGTTTAACTGCAACACCAGATATAAGATTTTCAGTACATGGTGCTACCATAACTAGATTAATAGGTAGATTTAATTTTATGGCACTTAAGAAGACACCAAGAACAGTTGCAGCACCCATCATGTCATATTTCATTTCATTCATACCAGATCTAGGTTTAATTGAAATGCCTCCACTGTCAAAAGTAACGCCCTTACCAACTAAAACAATTGGTTTATCTTTGGCTTTGCCACCATTATAGCTAAGCGTAACTAATTTAGGTTCTTCATCACTACCTTTAGCAACAGCTAAAAAACTATCCATACCAAGCTCTTTTAGTTCTTTTTTATGCAATATTTTTACGCTTGTTTTTTTGGAGAGTGTTGCAATATGTTCTGCTGTTTTAGCAAGGTATGATGGAGTTGCTATATTGGCTGGGTTATTTCCTAGATCTTTTACTAAGAATACCCCCTCCAGTAATGCTATTGCATTTTCTAAAGATGTAGTTATATCTCCTACAAAATTGATTTTTTTAAGAGATAGAGTTTTACGTTTGCTTTTTAACTCATCAAAATAATACATATTATTTACAAGGTGAAAGATAGTTTGTTCAGCATAACTCTCTTCATCAGCATATATTAAACTCGCGACTTGATCTTCAAGAATAACATCGATACTTTCAATTTTGGTGTTTTTATTAAGCCATACACCTAAAGCATGAAGGCTTTTTTGGTATTTAGTTAGATTAAATTTTTCTTTAGCCCCAAGGCTTACAATTAAATTGGTCTTATCAGTAGTAACAATTGTTATATTTCCCGCACCCTCAAGATCCGATAATTCATTTATACTAGTATCTTTGGCGTATTTTTTGGCATTCTTAAGCAATTTATTTTCAAAACTAAATAATACTCGTGTCTTACATGAGTCGCTATTTTCAAGGGTTAGTTCTAGTTTTGATTTTTGAATTTTGAATTTCATTAGGTAGGTACCTTCTTAATAGTGGTAAAATATTGTTTTATTCTTAAACGTAATTTTAGCATTGTTGAGATGTGTTAGTTAAAAAAGTTTTTTATCGTGAGTTGGTAAGTCATGCAAGTAAAATATTTATTGTTTTAGTTTGTATATTGCCATTAACTGAGTTGTTTAGACTAATTGATCAAGCAGCATCAGGTAGTATACCCAAAATAACCTTACTAACTATGATGATTTATGGAACTATTGCTAGTTTTCCCATGGTTCTAACTATTGCAAGCTTTTTAACAGTGGTTATAACAATTAATCGCTTCTGTAAAGATCATGAGTTTTCAATTTGGTTATCTTCTGGGTTAGCCCCTTTTTATTGGTTAAAACAAGTTGCAATATTTAGTTTTCCTTTGGCACTAATTTGTGCAATAAGCTCTATGTATATTACGCCATGGGCAACCTCCAAGTCGCAAGAATACGCTAATTTTTTATCTAAGCAACAGACAAACCTAATAATCTCTCCTGGGGTTTTTAAAGAACAAGATAATGGAAATCAAGTATTTTATCTTGATCATTATTCTACTAATCTTGGTATTGCCAAAAAAATATTTATTGAGTACAAAGATCTTGTGGGGGTATATAATATTACTGCGGACTCTGGGAGGATAGATAATAATAATGGGATTTTTGGAATTACGCTCACTAATGGCAATCGTTATGACTTAGGTAATACTTCAGATACAAATATTATCTTTCATTTTGATGAGTTTAGAGCTAGCGTAAAACAGCAGTATACTCCCAAAGATAAGGAAATGTTTGAAATTCCCACTTCTAGCGTTAGTAGGCTTATTTCAAAAAACACTACACAGGCTAGATCTGAGCTCTCTTGGCGGATCTCTATAGCTGTGATGATGTTTGTTATGTGTATTATTGCTGTGCCAATAAGCATTCAAGCTGGAAGAGTGCAAAACAATCTGGTGTTTATCTTGCCACCTATAATATATGCGGTTTATGAAAATATTATTTTAAGTTTAAATGGCTATGTGAATGAAGGTAAGCTCCCTATGGAAGCGGTGTTTCTAATTCATATAATAATGCTATTAGTTGCAGTTTTTTTAACCTACTTAAAAACCTTTCCAAAAGGTTATTTTTCTTCAAAAAATAAATAATGACAGCCATAACCAAATATATATTTCAAAAATGCTTGTTTAATACGTTTTTAA
>CANEUJ010000020.1 GCA_947441745.1 Neisseriaceae bacterium
TCGATTTAAATATTCGTCAAATCGGTCTTGTGATTTAAGAATTAATTCAACTACTTCGCGAAGTACTCCTTCACCACCATTTTTGGTAGTAATATAATCAACCCTTTGTTTAACTACTTCAACAGCATTATTAGGTGCAATCTTAAAGCCTACCATAGCCATTGCCCTTAAATCAATCACATCATCCCCAATATAAGCTAACTCTGAAGAATCTAATTCTAACTTTAAGACAATTTCAGCTAGTTTTTTTGCTTTATTATCTACTCCAGTATAAACCTCATCAACCCCAAGCTTCTTACAACGGGCTTCAGTAGCCAAAGATTTACGTCCAGAAATAACAATAAGCTTTAATTTACTGCCGTGAGCAATTTCAATAGCCATTCCATCATATATATTAAACTTACCAAATGGTTCAATTTTATCTTCATTAATAAATACAGAACCATCAGTCAATACACCATCAACATCAGTCACTATTACTTTTATTTTTTTTGCTTTATCATATAGCTTTGTCATCATAATATATCTCTAAATTAATTTTGCATGCAGTAAATCATATAGATTAAATGCACCAACAAATTGATTATTTTCATCAACCACCACAAATCCAGTGATTTTATTATTTTCCATTAATTCTACCGCTTCTACAGCAAGACTATCAAAGAGAATAGTTTTAGGTGATTTACTCATAATAGCTTGTGCAGTAGTTTTTTGTATATTGGTTTGATTGTCAATCAAGCGTCTTAAATCACCATCAGTAATCACTCCAACAATTTTATTTCCACTATCAACAACCCCTGCAAACCCCAGCCCTTTTTTGCTTATTTCCATAACTACATCTTTTAGTGATGTATCGGGATATACCAGCGGCAGCCGTTCTCCAGTATGCATTAAATCACTGGCACGGGTCAAAAGACGTCTTCCAAGAGAGCCACCTGGATGAGACAAGGCGAAATCCTCTGGCTTAAAGCCACGAAGCGTATATACCGATACAGCTAATGCATCCCCCAATACCAAACATGCAGTTGTACTGGTAGTTGGTGCTAGACCAAGAGGACAGGCTTCTTTATCAACTTTGATATTTAGTACACAATTAGCTATTTTAGCAAGGCTTGAATCTGAGTTACCAGTCATGGCTATCATTGGCACATTTTTACGTTTTACTATTGGTAGTATCCCCATTAGCTCATCAGATTCACCAGAAAATGAAATAGCTATAACCACATCTTTTTCATCTATCATACCCAAGTCACCATGAAGTGCTTCAGCAGGATGCACAAAAAACGCCGGAGTTCCAGTTGAAGCCATAGTTGCAGCTATTTTATTTCCGATATGCCCTGACTTACCCATACCTGTAACAATGATTTTACCTTTACAGGTATAGATAAGTTCTATGGCAGATACAAAACTATCTCCAATATAATTTCTGACTTGATTGATACCAGCAATTTCATCTTCAAATACATTTGCTGCAATTTGTAGAATATAGTCTCTATCCATTAATTAGCCTTGCATTCCTGAAGCAGTAATATTATACCCCGCATCAACATAAACTATTTCACCAGTAATACCACTTGCTAACTCTGAAAATAGGAATGCTGCTGTATTACCAACTTCATCAATAGTAACATTACGTCTAAGTGGTGCATTGCTTGCTACATGATCTAAGATCTTGGAAAATCCAGCAATACCGCTAGCTGCTAGAGTTTTTATTGGCCCTGATGATATCGAGTTTACCCTGATACCATCTTCACCTAAATAAAACGCCATATAACGCATTGTTGCATCAAGTGCAGCTTTTGCAACACCCGCCATATTATAATTAGGTAATACTCGTTCACCACCTAAGTACGTTAAACAAATTAGAGATGAATTACGCCCTTTCATCATAGGACGCGCAGCTTTGGCTAAAGCACTAAAACTATAAGCACTAATATCATTTGAAGTACTAAAGCATTCACGAGATACATTATCAACAAAATCGCCACTTAAGCCTTCTTTTGGCGTGTATGCAAGACTGTGTAATACTCCATCAACACCATCCCAATGTTTTTTAAGCTCAGTAAAAACCCCATCAATTTGGGCATCATCAGTAACATCACAAGGTATAATTATATCAGTACCAAACTCTTGGGCAAACCCTTTAGCTCTATCTAAAAAACGCTCAGCTTGGTAGGTAATTGCAATCTCAGCACCCTGTGCTTTACAGGCTTTTGCAACCCCATAAGCTATTGAACGATTTGACAATAGCCCAGTAATAAGTATTTTCTTTCCTGTTAGTAACCCCATCATCTTTACCCCATAAAAATTATTTATATTCCTAGATTATAGCATAACTTTGTTTGCATAGGCCAACAAGTGTCTGTATAAACCTCTAGATTAATAATCTGGATTCATATTTGATCTTCTTCTTAAAAGTTCATATTTTTTTGTAAATTCATTATAAGATTTTTATCAGATAATAAACTAACATTATAGAAGGAATATAATCTTTAAAAATAAACCACCAAAATTTGGGTATGCGTCTTTCAAATATCCAAGATAGAATCGGTTCTGAACAACTTACTTCGCAAAAGCAATTTAAAATATTTATACTGCTTACTTAAATACAATGTACTACTAAATAGATAAAACATGACAATAACAGGAGAATCAATTAATGGCTAAATTTAAAATTTATCATTGTAAATTAGACCTAACTGCTAATATCATTGATTTTAACGATAATTTTAGCCAGTTGTTTAATACCAAAGAAGAAACTCAACTTACATTTAGAGAAGTATTTAGTCTAAGCCCTAGGTTCTTAGATGACATAGAACATGGCGAAACAAAATCTTTTATCTTTTTTTGTAATTCTAAAGTAAATAATGCAATAAAAAACAATTCATTACTGCTTATGTATATAGCAGTAGAAAAAAACCATAACAGCTATACTATGAAAATAATTAATTGGTTAAACTGGCTTTACAACATAAACGGTTCTATTGAAAAAGCCTACTCACTAATTAGTGAGTTTAGTAATTATACTCAACTAAACAACATGAATATTCTTTCAGATACTGCTTTATATAAGGATCTGCAACCATTTCTTACATACTTACCAAATAACTCAAGTAATAATATTAACCAAATATCTTTACAGGAAATTATGAGATCCTTTATTTCAGTAGAAGAAATGAATCACAATAGTGATTCCACACAAACCTTACAGAACAATAGCACCATAAATCTAAAAAATGCAGTCAAGCTTAGTGCAACCAAAGTAGCAGATCTATTTAAAAACGGCGAGCTAGTAGATGTAAAATTAAATGATGAAATTCACATTCCATATACTACATTAATTAGAAACATGGTTGCTCCAATCGAACATGATACATTTTTGTTATCAATAATTAATGCTATACATTAAATGTAGCGTATAATGATTAAAACTATCAATATGCTGCATCACAGCGAAAGTTTACTAGTCAATTTGGGTAGGTTTAGTGTAGAATTGCTATCTTTGATATAAACAATAAGGTTTAAATATGAAGTTACAAACTTTCTCATCTAACTCTTCGCAAGTTGAGGCAATATTTGACGCTCTCCTAAGCAACATTAAAGAACTTCTCAAAAACAAACAAAATATTCTTATTGCTATTTCAGGTGGACGTAGTCCAATACCATTACTTGAGAAACTAAGCCTTGCCAAGCTAGACTTTTCCAAAATAACCTTTACCTTAGTTGATGAGCGAATAGTAGCAAATGATGATAAAGATAGTAATGAAAATCTAATTAAAACCTATTTACTAAAAAATAACGCAAAACACGCAAAATTTATTGGATTGGTTAATTCAGATTTAAACCATAACAAAATGCTCACAAATGCAAATAATAACATAAAAAACATAGATTTAGCAATTCTTGGAATGGGTGAAGATGGACATACAGCATCTATTTTTCCATGCTCTAAAGAATTAAATCAAGCTCTTCATGATGATTCTAATTATGTAATTACTAACCCAGAAACAGCACCTCATAGCAGAATAAGTCTAACTTTAAATGCTCTAATTAATATCCCTGTATTAATCTTAAGTATAAATGGCAACATCAAGCTTAAAATCTTAAACGAGGCCAATAAGGCTGACAATCTTAATTACCCAATAAGCTATGTTTTAAGCCGTAGGCCTGATACACAAATTTTTTGGTACGAATAGAAAGAAAAACATGTCAATAAAATCATTTCCCCGTCTAATTGCTGATATAGGTGGCACAAATGCACGATTTAGTATTGAAATTAGCCCCTATAAATATGAATCAACAATGGTTTTAGAATGTAAAAAGTTTAAAACATTAGCTATGGCTGTTATTGAATATCTTACATCAGTTAATATGATAGGCAAGGTACACCATGCGGCTCTTGCATTACCTACACCTGAAGTTGATGATACACTGTTTATGGTAAATAGCCCATGGCATGGGCAGTCAATGTCAACAACAAAAAAAGAAACTGGATTAGATAGTATATTATTTCTAAATGATTTTCATGCTTTAGCTCTCTCTATACCACATATTGATAAGTCACACCTTGTTAGAATAGGTGGTACTGATGAACCAGATCCTAAGAAACCAATGGCAATTATTGGGCCAGGTACTGGACTTGGAATGGCAACATTAATTAAGCATCCGATTGAAGGGTATTTTTCAATACCAGCTGAAGGAGGACGCTCAAGCTTTCCAGCGGTAAACCAAGAAGAAGTTGAATTATGGACATTCCTACATAAACGCTTTAATCATGTATCTGCGGAACGCTTCCTATCAGGCCCTGGTTTACAATTAATTTATGAAGCAATATGTGAATTTAAACGTATAAACATAAAAAGCATCCCCCTACCATCAGAAATTACTGAATTAGGTCAAAAAGGCAATTTGGTATGTACTAGAACTTTAGAGATTTTCTGTCGCATCCTAGGAACCATTGCTTCAAATCATGCCGTAATGATAAATGCATTTGGTGGAATATATATTGGTGGTGGAATAATACCTAGAATTTTAGATTTTTTTATAGCATCAGACTTTAGGTCACGCTTTGAGAGCAAAGGACGCTATCGTCCATTTTTAACTAAAATGCCAGTTTTTGTAATTACTGATCAATTTCCAGCGTTTTTAGGGGCAAGTTATGCTCTTGATGTATTCCTAAACAAAGGCTATATACCTTGAAATAGAATCAAATATTATTATAAGATATTATATTGTACTGAATAATTGCAATACTATACACTGCATAATATTATTTGTCGATAATATAATTTAGTAAAATTTAGTTATATGTCGTGACTATTATCAAATTTGTTTTGGCTCTCTGTGTTATCAATATTATACCCACCACCTAAAGATTGATATAAATTAACTATACTCGTTAATTGATTCATCTTTACTTTATTGAGATTTAGCTTGGTGTTATCAATATTTATTTTATAACTTATTGTACTAGCATAACTTTTTGACCCGTTTTTATACTCTACGAGTCCTAAGTGATATAATTCATTTGCTGAATGCATACTTTTTTGTTGAATGCTATAGGCTTCATCCGTACTTGCATGCCTCGATAAATTATTATCTACATCAGCAAAAGCACTTCTTACAGTTTGGATATAATTATAGTATGCAGAATAATAATTAGCTTTTGATTTTTTAATATCTTGATAGATCCCGAGATTTAATATAGGCATAGCGGCACTAACTTGTGTTGCCCAAAAATCATTACTACCGCTTAGTAGATTACTTAGTTGGAAAGTACTTAACCCTATTGGTGAAGTTAAATTAATGCTTGGGAAAAATGTAGACATCGCAACACCAATCTGAGCATTACTAACTTGGACTTGGTATTCCGAATAAATAATATCTGGACGGTTTTTTAATACTTCCGATGGTAAATTAACTGGCACTACTCCATCAGTCTTAATATCATCAAAATCAGTATTAGTAATAATAGTATCTGGATTTTTATTCATTAAAACCTGAAGTGCATTTTGTGTCTGTGCAATATTATCTTTAATTGATGATAAATTAACACTAATACTATACACTGCTTGGTCAATTTCATCTAAATTCATCTGACTTTGCGACCCATTTGCTATTTGTACTTTGGTATATTTACGATTTTCTTCAAGATCTGCTACCATTTGCTTTTCTAATTCCAGTTGCTTATGTAGACCTAATAGCATGAAATAACCACCAGCAACTTGACCGATAACAGCAAGTCGCACTGAGTTCTTGTATGCTTGTTGCATTCTAAGGTTTAATTTTGCTACATCTTCATTTTTTATGTTCTGAAATATATTAAATGAGTATGATGGAGTGAATCCTGCATAAGCTCCATTAAAATCCTGAGTATTTGCAACTGGAAATCCACTTAATGAACCAGTTGGAGTAAAGTTTTGGTTTAATGACTGCCCAACATATGCACTACCACCAAAGTTTATGGTAGGAACCCAAGCCATCTGAGCTTTTTTAAGTGATGCTTGAGCTTGTGCTATATTACCAATAGCTATTTGTATATTATTATTGTTAAGTAATGCCTGATGTATCATTTCATTTAACTCAGGATTTTTAAACTGCTCCCACCAAGCAATATCTGACATTAAAGGACTACTTTCATTAACATTGCTATGACCACTATTCCAATTTGAGGGTGTATCTATATCAGGCTTTTTATAATCTGGGCCAAGTAAACCACAGCCAGATACTATTCCAGATAATAATAGTACATTTAATAACTTTAACTTCATTATACCCCCCTAGCCTTACTTAGTAGTATCAACAGTAACTTCAGTACTTGCACCAACTCGAAGTGGAAAATTATGATCGTCTTGTATTTTAATTACTACAGTGAAGCGTTGCGTAACCTTAACCCAGTTACCTGTCGCGTTTTGTGCTGGTAATATTGAGAAAGTATTACCACTAGCACGACTTATACTTTGAACTACTCCTGTATAAAGGTGGTCATAGATATCCAATTTTACTTTTGCAATCTGCCCAACTTTAATACGTTCAATTTGAGTTTCTTTAAAATTAGCATCAACCCACCAACTACTATCATCAACCAAACCAAAAAGATTTTCTCCTGATTGAACTAATTGCCCTTCAGCAAGATTTAGATTAGTAATAAACCCATCAACCAGAGCATATATATCTGTATAACTAGTTTTAGTAATCGCACTATCAAGTGCTGATTTATTCGCATTTAATTGTGCTAGAGCCGATTGATAGCGTATATGTGATTGCCTATAAGCTAAATTCATAGCATCAAGTTGCTGTTTAGACTGAATAGCATCATTCATATATTTTTGCATATCTTGCTCAGTACCTGCTTTTTGTTTAAATAAATTAGTATACCGTTTTGCCATTTTTTGACTAAATTCATAACCAGCAGTTGCTTTAGCAACATTCACTTTTGCAACCTCTATATCTTTACTCTCAATATCTACTTGTTGTTGTGCATATGATACTTGATGTGCAGTTTGATTTGATTCTAACATATAATCTATGGGGTCAATTTGAAATAGCAAGTCACCTTTATGTACTAATTGATTTTTAGTTACATTGATATTTTTGATAAACCCCCCAACCTTTGGAGCTATATTAATCAAATTGGCATTTACATATGCATCATCCGTACTTGGATACTTCCGCGAATGGTTGTAATATAAGGATATAGCTATAGCAGCTAATCCAATTATACCAACACCTATAAAAAGATTTTTATGTGATTTATTTGTGCTAGATTGTTTATGTTTTTTAGCAACTTGTTGTTCTTCCATTATGGATAATCCTCAAAATAAATACTAAAAGTTTAATGTGCCATTACAGGTTTTGCATTTGGATTTGGCCGTTTCAAAATAAATGGCATCCAAAATATACCTAAAATAATACAGCCTGTCATAAAATATAAGTCTAGATATGACTGAAACAAAGAGCTTTTTTGTACTGTATATGCTATTAATTGGGCGTTTCTGCTACTAGAAAGTCCACTTAGATTGTGTGACCATATATGAAACCCGCGGGCATAATCAGATACATGTGAGGCTAAATCACCCCAAACGACTTGTTGTTGGGTAGATAATACTGTTGCTGCAATTGAGGTACCAATTGACATTGAGAAATTTCTCGAAAAATTAAATACGCCAGAGCAGTCGCCACTTAATTGTTCAGGAACACCAATATATGCTATTGTAATTAATAGCACAAATATGCCTATCATTCCAAACCCTTGCAAGAAAACCAATAAAAATATTAATTTAATATTCGGAGTAGGCCCCATATAACTCATTCCAATTAAACAAACCCCACTTAATAACATTGCAAAAGACATTAAAATACGTCCATCTATTTTTTTGCTTAAATTAATATAAATAGGAGCACCAATAACCGCTGCTACTCCACGAGGAACCTGCAAATAACCTGCAGTATCGACAGCCATTCCATAAACATTTTGTAGCATTGATGAAAAATATGTAAGTCCACCCGATAACATTGCAAAAAATACAAACATCATAATACACGATAATACAAAATTTAGATTTCTAAAAATCGCAAAATTTACTACTGAAGATAAAACTCGCCCTCGCCATACAAAAAACCCTAAAAATATAATAGATATAACTAATAAGCAAATCATCTCAATAGATTCAAACCACTGATTAGCATTTCCTTCATCAACAAAATATTCAAGGCATCCAACCCCAACTAGCATAAAAAAGAAACTGGTAAAATCAATCCTCACGTCTTCTTTCTTACTGTCTTCCATAAATAATAAGAGCATCACAAAACCTAGAGTACATACTGGTACATTTACATAAAATACCCATCGCCAATTCCAATTCTCAATAATGGTACCACCCATTACTGGCCCAATAATAGGACCTAAAACAATACAGATTGTTACTATTGACATTATTTTGGGCTGTTCTTGTTCTGTGAAGTTCCCAACAACATAAGATTGAGCTAAAGCAGGTAAAAAAGCACCGCCAATCCCTTGAATTAACCGATAAACAATCATTTGATTTAAATCTGTTGCTGTTCCGCATAAAATAGAAGCACAACCAAAGATTATAGTTGAAATAAGAGCTACATTTTTAGTGCCATATTTTTTGGTCATTAACCCAGTTAGCGGTATACATATTGCAGCAGCTACGATATAGCTTGTCATAGTTAATGAAATATCATTGATATTAGCACCTAATGCCCCCATCAAATCAGGAATTGCAACTGATACAATAGTCAAGTCAATAATTTCAGCTAATGCTAATATACTTAGGGCGTATGCAACTAAAGTGCGACGCTCAGTCCAAATACTCATATTCACTTTCGTTAATTTTTATATCAATGATGAATTATACTACAAAGTCAATTAAATATATCACTTCTTCAAATACCCAAGTTACTTGATTAAATTTGTAAACGCTTTACAATTTCACCGTCTATTATATGCTTATCAACAATTTCAGCTACATCTTTCTCATCAATATATGTATACCAAGTACTCTCTGGATATATAACTGCCACAGCCCCTAGCTCACAACGCCCCAAACAAGCTGATTTACTAGCACGAGCCTTACCCTCACCCCAGTTATCAGTATTTTGGAGGTGCTTTTTGGCTAAACTTTGCATATCTTGACTACAGATACTTCCACATCCAGTACCATCTTTTTTTATATTAGTGCAAAAGAATATATGCTTTTTATAAAACATTTTTACAAACCTTAATAAATTTCAATTTAATCTACATTCTATCTATAGTATTTATTCCCAGCAAATCTAATCCAGTTTTTAAAACTTCAGCAGTTAAGGTTGCAATAGCCAAACGACTTTCTTTAATAGCATTGTTTTCAGATTTCAAAATTGGGCATGCCTCATAAAACTGCATAAATAAACTAGCCAAATTATACAGATATTGGCACATATAATGTGGATATGCTTCTTTAGCAGTAACATCTACAGCATCCGCAAATTTAGCAATATGAAGAGCTAATTTATGTTCTGCTACTTCATTAATATTAATTTGATAGCTACTACAATCTCTAGTCTCAGCTTTTTTTAGAATACTTTGTATTCTAGTATAAGCATAGAGTAAATATGGTGCAGTATTACCATCAAAAGCAAGCATCTTATCAAAACTAAAAATATAATCACTATTACGGTTTTTTGATAAATCCGAATATTTAATCGAATCTATCGCTAAGATATTAGCTAATTCATTTTTATCTTCTTCACTCCACTCGACATTTCTATCTTCAATAATTTTTTTAGCACGAAGTTTAGCTTCACTAATCAAATCTATAAGACGAACTGTGCCACCGTCACGTGTCTTAAATGGCTTACCATCTTCATTCATCATAGTACCAAAAGGCGTATGTTCAAGCTTAGTATCATGCTTTGCAAAACCAGCTTTCTTACCCACTAAAAACAACTGTTTAAAATGGAATGATTGCCGTGCATCAACAACATAAACAATCCGCGTTGCCTTTAGATTATCCACTCGATAATTAATAGCCGCCAAATCTGTAGTTGCATACAAATACCCACCATCTTGTTTTTGAACTATAAAAGGTGTCTCCTCCCCTCCAGATAACTCTCCTTCTGCAAAAAATACACATTTAGCACCATTACTATCAGTTATTAATTTTTTTTCTTCAAGAATCTTAATTATATCAGGTAGCTTAGTTTCGTAAAAACTCTCACCAATAGCATTATCATTTGTTAGTGGCACTCCAAGTAAATCATATATTTCTTGGCAATGCCTTAATGACTCATCTCTAAAAGTAGACCAATCTTTATATACATTCTCGTATCCATTACGCCAGTTTTGTAGTTTTACTACATATTCACGTGCCTTATTGGCAAAATCTGCATCTTCATCAAACTTTTGTTTTGAATTACGGTAAAACTGCTCTAAATCTCTAACTGAGAAATTAGTATCACTACTAGAATTAGGGTTTACAAAGTCTTGTTCTTTCATATAGGCAATAAGCATCCCAAACTGAGTACCCCAATCTCCCACATGGTTTTGGCGAATAACATTATCCCCCATATAAGCAAAAACTCTTGCTAAGGCATCTCCAATAACTGTACTACGTAAATGCCCCACATGCATTTCCTTAGCTAAGTTGGGAGAAGATAAATCAACAACAACTGTCTGAGCTCTATGAGATAAATAACTAACTCCATAGTGATTGCTAGAATTCAGACTTGCTACAAAACTCTCTAAATATTTATTATCTAAAGTAATATTAATAAATCCAGGCCCTGCAATTTCAAGCTTTGTTACGATACTATCTAACTTAACAGTAGTAATAATCTTAGTGGCTAATTCTCTTGGATTTTGTTTTAATGCCTTAGCTGCACCCATAGCACCATTCATTTGAAAATCCCCAAACTCAGGACGCGTTGCTTCAACTAATAATACAGGTGTTTCAGGTGCAATTCCAAGCTCATTAAAAGCTTCCCTAAATTTAGTTTCTAAAACATTAGAAATTGTATGTAACATATTTATATACCTTTAGTTATTAAAAAACCCCGAACAAGACGGGGTTTTTTGCAAGTTAATCGCTCATAATTAAATAAGCTAATTAATAGCGTAATTAAGCCATAGCTTTGACTTTAGCAGATAATCTACTTTTATGACGCGCTGCTTTATTCTTGTGGAATATACCTTTACGGGCGATTTTGTCAATTGTTGATTGTGTGCTTTTAAACTCATTCTGAGCCACTGATTTATCACCACCAGAGATAGCTTTTAAGACTTTCTTAACTGCAGTTCTGAACTCGGTTCTAAGTGAGAAGTTATGGTCGCGACGACTAATCGACTGACGTGCACGTTTTTTTGCTTGTACTGTATTTGCCATGAATTATTTTCCTAATAATATTTATTCGACGGTTTGTTTGAGAAACTTATCTTCAAGTTAAAACCAAAGTTTATACACTAACGTGATTATATCATATTCCCAATAACTAGATATTGACTTTTACAAAATAATTTAACTAATCACCTAAATTTCGAATTAATTGTCCAATGACCCTAAGTATAAATTTATGGTAAAATATCACTAGTTACAATTTTAAAAGTTAGATAGTGTAATATGACTAAGTTTATTAACGTAATACCATTAGACAATTATATATTACATATTATCACTGATGATAGCGGAACGTATGATTTTAACGTACTCCCTGAACTAGAGCGCATCCCATCATATAAGCGATTATATGATAAAGAATACTTTAAGCAAGTGAAATGTAAAAACGAGAGAATCTACTGGGGTTATGATCATGATTTTCATATAGACCAAGTCCTAGCCAGAGCTCGTAAACTAGCATAAGAATCATATTAAAATACCACCTACCACCGATAATCTTCTTAAGATGAATAGCTTACCCTTTAATTATAATCCTATCTTTATCAACAAATGATCCTAAATTGGCAATAAAGCTATCATTAGTGACATGCATAGCATACACTATTATATATTCAATACCATCAAATAAATCTGGTTTTAATTCAAACTCTTTAAGAATAAATATCTTATCTTCAACTCTGTATAAGCTATCAACAATAACTGTTTCAACTTGTGTATCAAGAGTAATACCACTACCTAATAGTAGATTGGTTAAAATAGTTATGCTATCTAGTTTAGCCCCATCTTGCAGTAGCAAATCCTCTAACTCTTTCTGGTTTATTTCATTAAAGTTTTTATCATAAATAGCATTATAATGTAATTCAGAAGGAGATATACCAATTTGCATCAGCAACGATTTTATACCTTTAACTAGATGATAAAAACTTAAAGACCTTTGATTATATATATCCAAAAACTTTCCAATTTCTCTTGACCCTGAAACTTTTTGATATATACCTTCAGTTATTTTATCAAGTAAGTCGGCAGGACTTCTTTTTGAGTCAGGGCTTCGATAGGTTTTTTTATTTTGTAAGAGCCTTAGGTTTGGAATATGCAAAGCATTTTCAACAGCCATAAGATCTGCCAAATAAAATGACTCCAACTCATGGCAAGCTATCCGCACAAGCAAAGGGCAATTAGTTCCCATAGAAATTGACTCCAGAAGCTTTTTCTTGATAACTTTACAATCCCCTGCATCCTGATCCCGTAATATAAGATGAGCCACTTTATACCCATCTGGTAAAACATACTTACCAATTCTTTTTGAAATATTTTTTTCCAAATCAGACTTACCCTGAAAAGGATGGTATTCAATTTTCAAATTATTTAATCCAACTTCATTAATAAAAAGTCTAGGAATAAGGCTTTCAAGCATGGCTTTAGCAGATAACTCCTCTAGCCAAAAAACCAACTTTTTCATTGTGGATCAACATTTTCAAAAAACCCTTGTTGCCATAAGTATCCTAGTTGATCACCATCTTGCATATATTCGCTAATTTGTTTATCTGTATTAGCACGTTTGATATCCGTAAAACCGCTTTTTTTTACCAACCAGAATACTTCATTTAATTTGGCAGCATTTAAAAACTCAGGAGAATGTGTAGACACAAAAACCTGGCCTCCACGCTGTGAATAAAGCCTAAACTCTTCTGCTAGCTCTGTTAATAGTTTAGGGTAAAGTTGATTCTCTGGTTCTTCAACGCATAACAATGGATGTGGTTTTGGATCATAAAGCAAAATTAAATATGCCAGCATTTTAATAGTACCATCTGATACATGACGTGCTAAAAACGGATCCTCAAAAGCTCCATCTCTGAATTTTAACAGCACCCTACCTTCTTCGGTAATTTTTGTTTCAACATCAGCAATTCCTGGCACTCTATGTGATAATCCATTTAAAATAGCTTTGAATACTTGAGGATGATTTTTATATAGATAATCTGTTACCGAAGATAAGTTATCACCATCTTTTGATAAGTGTTCAGCAAAATCATACGGATTTTCATATCTTGCGTTAGTGATATGAAAATCTGAAATATGCCAATTTTGAATCAAATCCCCCAAAGCCTTAACAGCTGGAAATGTTTCAAACTGACTGAGACCTTTAATCGCGAGTATATTTTTAGCTTTTAAAGTATGCTCAACTCTATCTAATTTAGTATCATCAATAATTTCAGCTAATTCATTCGTAATCGCAGTACCAGAGCCTCGACGAAAGTTCAAAAACTGCCATGGCTTACCCCTTGGCCCTCTTCGATAAGATAGCACTTCACGCACCACAATCGGTTGACCTTCCTCTTCATCTATTTCCAAATGATAAGTACAAAGAGGTTTATCAATCTCAATTCTAAATTTAATGATTATCTCAATACTACCACTACAATTACGAGTTCTTACTTCTTTAAAGCCCAAACCACCACCAAGTTTAGCCAAAGCAGTTTGTACATTATCCGACATTGCATCCTTGAGAAAATTAAACACCTGAAAAATCGTAGATTTTCCAGTACCATTTGCTCCAACGATAATACAAAACTTGGGAATATCCTGCATTTTTATATGTTTAAACGCTCTAAAGTTTTTTAATTCTATTGCTTCAATATGCATTTTTATTACTCGATAAATATTTTTATTATTTTAACATATATCTGTTATTAGTGCTAACTTATATAATTACTTAAGCACTAATTAAATCGCATCCCATATAGCTACGTAATACCTCTGGTACTGTTATAGAACCATCTGCATTTTGATAGTTTTCAAGAACTGCAACTAGTGTACGACCAACTGCTAGACCTGAGCCATTTAAGCTATGAAGTAATTCATTTTTACCATCAGCATTTTTGTATCGAGCTTGTAGACGTCTAGTTTGATAATCAGTCATATTAGAACATGATGATATCTCGCGATAAGTATTTTGGGAAGGCAGCCATACTTCCAAATCATATGTTTTGGCTGCAGAAAAACTAATATCCCCAGTACATAGGTTTAGTACACGATATGGTAACTCTAGTTTCTTCAAGATGTTTTCAGCGTGTTTGGTCATTTGTTCTAACGCCGCATATGACTTACTAGCTTCAACAATCTGTACCATCTCTACTTTATCAAATTGGTGCATCCGAATCATCCCTCTGGTATCGCGTCCATAACTACCAGCTTCACTCCTAAAGCATGGTGAATGAGCTACGAATTTAAGTGGTAATTCATCAATCTTAACAATAGTATCTGCCACCATATTAGTTAGTGGAACTTCGGCGGTAGGAATAAGATACATACTCTCTTCCCCATGTTTTAATTTGAACAAATCTTCTTCAAATTTGGGTAGTTGACCTGTTCCAAGCATTGCACGAGCGTTTACCATATAAGGCACATAAGTCTCAGTATAGCCATGTTCTTCAATATGGGTATCAAGCATAAACTGTGCTAATGAACGATGTAGCTTAGCAATTTTATTTTTTAGAACCACAAAGCGACTTCCTGACATTTTACCAGCAGTTTCAAAGTCTAGCTCTTTATTAATCCCAAAACCCAAATCAACATGATCTTTCACTGCGAAATCAAAGCTTCTCGGAACACCTACACGTCTAAGCTCTTGGTTGTCTTCTTCAGTCTTACCAAGAGGAACTGACTCATGATGCATATTTGGAATACCATACATCCAATTGATTAATTCTTCCTGAGCTGTTGCAAATTCAGTTTCAGCAAGTTTTAATTCACTACCCAGGTTTGCAACTTCAGCCATAATATGACCAACATCTTCACCCTTTGATTTAAGTACTCCAATTTGTTTTGATGAGCTATTCCGTTTTGCTTGTAATTCTTCCATCGTTACTTGTAAGCTCTTACGTTTAGCTTCTAATTCATTAAAATATTTGGTATCAATAATTACTTTTTTATGAGCTACATTAGTAGCTACTTTATCTATATCATTTCTAAGTAAATTAATATCTATCATAATTGGTCCTTGTTATTAAATTATTCTTTGTTCCGAGATTCAATCACAGAAGCTAAATCTTCCAATGTCAATCCTTTTGCATGAAGTAGTACAAGCGCGTGATAAACCAAATCCGTCATCTCACCAAGATACTCTGGTGTTGTTTCATTAAGTGCAGCAATAACTACTTCTACCGCTTCTTCACCTACCTTTTGAGCAATTTTTTTAACACCTTTTTTAAGTAGATAATCTGTATAACTACCCTCAATTGGATAATTAATTCTATTAATAATAGTCTTATCTAGTTTACCGATTATCGATAATGCTGGTAATTTTTGAGTACTAAAACAAGAAACACTACCAGTATGGCATGTTGGCCCAGCAGGGTTTGCCATAATCAAAAGCGAATCATTATCACAATCAAGATGAATATCAATTACATGTAAAAAATCTCCAGAAGTCTCACCCTTTTGCCATAAGCGACTTTTGGTACGACTAAAAAAAGTTACCTTACCACTTGATATTGTAGCCTCTAGTGCCTCTTTATTCATAAAACCAACCATAAGTACCTGTAGTGTATGATTATCCTGAACAACTACTGGTACTAATCCATCCATTTTCGCAAAATTAATTTTATCTAACATTTTCTAATCTCTATATTTTCACTAGCTAAATATTGTTTTAATTCATCTATAGCAATAATTTGTTTATGAAATATTGAAGCTGCTAATGCACCAGTCACCCGTGTTTGTTTAAATAAATTAGCAAAGTCAGGCATACTTCCAGCACCACCTGAAGCAATAACTGGAATATTAACTAAATTGGATACTAGTTTGGTTTGAATAATATCATACCCGGCTCTAACGCCATCTTGATTCATACAATTAAGAACAATTTCACCAGCACCACGACTTTCAACTTCTACAACCCACTCTTCAACCAACCTTGACGTAACTAGTGTTTTAGACTCATCACCAGTATATTGATTCACTTGATATTGCCCATCAACAACTCTACTATCAACCCCCACAACCACACACTGGGTGCCAAAACGCTTAGCTAATTCAGTAATTAGTTCTGGGTTTTCTAATGCTGGTGAATTAATCGAGATTTTATCAGCACCATTAGCTAAAACCACTTCTGCCTGAGCAACTGTTCTAATACCACCAGCAACACAAAA
>CANEUJ010000021.1 GCA_947441745.1 Neisseriaceae bacterium
ACTATGTAAAGACATTCATAGATGGGATTGATGATGGGAAGTGATGAGTTGCAACAAAAGGATAATGATTGTATCATTTCTGAATCAAATGCCAAAGAAATATACGATAGGTTTATCACCACTCAATCAGATGAGAAAGATGCAACTGGTACTATAATATCTATTGAAGGTACTTAT
Source organism: Neisseriaceae bacterium (assembly GCA_947441745.1). Lineage (GTDB taxonomy): Bacteria > Pseudomonadota > Gammaproteobacteria > Burkholderiales > UBA11063 > Aquella. The sequence goes on from CANEUJ010000021.1 coordinate 178, forward strand.
GGATCTGGTAAGTCGACTATTAAAGAAAAATTCAAAAAAAAGTTAGATATAAATAAAACAATCTTGGTTGATTATGTTGCTTTACAGCATGAAGAACCTAGTCAGGTTACATCTCAGCTTTACATGAAAATTGGAGATAAATTAGGCTGTGAGAATAAGCATTTACTTTCAGCGTGTGCAGTGCTTAAAAAAGAAAATATTGAAGCATCATATATATCGGGTTCTTTTGGTGTTACAGCATTAATCGTGTGGTTAATTGGTGCATTTATAACATTTATATTGGGTTTATTGAAATGTGATACTTCAATAAAATATATGTTTTTATTATTTTTTATTTTTGTTTGTTTTAATTGGAGGAATGATTTAGTAAGGATACTTTCGGGATTTTTACCACGATATACCCACATAAAAATATTGGAAGAAGACCTCCAAAAAAGTGAGTTTGACGAGAAAGCGTTAATTTTGCTTATTGATGAAATTGATAGATTAGATTCAAGGTCTGTGAAGCTTCTGCTTGATGAAGTTTTGATTTTACATGAGATTTTAGTTAAAAGAGACATCAAACATAAATTTTTCTTGTTTTATAATCCTGATATTCTTAAGTCACTTTTGAGTAAATGTGAAATTCCAGATGTTAGTTTTTATTTACAAAAATACACCTATTCACGCTTTATGGTTTATAAGCCAGATTTTTTACATGCTTTACACTATAAGATTTTTAACTGTAAAGTTGGTAATATTTTCCCTTTAGATGTGCAGCTCAATGAGTATCAGCATATTTTTTCAAACCCAACTGATGGGAAGGTAAAAATGCCGAGTACTAGAATTCTCAATTGCATTAACAACCAATTGCGATCTTTTCGTGATTTAAATCGGTTTATTGAATATTTAGTTACTAAGAGATCTTCAATATGTCGTTCAATTATTGAAAATCATCAGAGACGGTACCTTGACACATTAATGATGGAGATTTTTTTTAAGTTTAGGTATAATATAAAGCTTTCGGATATAATCAATAAAGTAATAGTAGATGCTGCGGTGATTAAAGCATATGATGAATTTCAGGTTGAAATGAATTATATGTATGGTGGTGATTTGGATGAAATCAAATCTTTTGAAAATAAACAATACTTACATAGTAAAACTAATATGGCTTCTATTGTTACCAATATTGAGAAATTATATTATAGGGATACTAGAACATATCTAAGTATTGATGAAGAAAATAATCTTGAAAATATATTTTCTGAAAAAAAAGATGGAAAAGCTATGGAGGTTAATAATGATTATATTAAAAATTACATCATTAATAATTTGGTTGAGTTTAGTTTTTCACTCCAAGCAGGTTGCCCAAATTTAAATAATCTAAAAGATAAAAATTTACTGATTAAGGTTGATAATTGTGAAGACTTTTTAAAACTAATTACAACCTTAGAAACTGACTTATTGATTGTAATGAAGGACATACTTGAAAAATTTACATATTCTTTAAAATATTCATCAGACTTATATAATGCAGTAATTAATGTAATATGCTATTGTTTTTGTAAATTAATTCCAACTGATGAAAATGAAGCTAAACCAGTTTATGATAAGTTAAAAATGATTTTACAAAAAGATAAAGAATACTGTACTCCTATTCTATATTTAGCTCTTAATACAATTTCTTCATATGAGACCATTAATGGTGATGTAAATAAGCATAATCCAAGCGGGTTGTTGAAAGTGGTTGAGGAAAATATTTCTATAAAAAAAGAACATGCGATATTTCTTTTTGCTTTTTATAATGTATTTCAAGTACAAAGTTCTAAGGTTACGGAAGCATTTAAAGGGTGCAATCCTTTAACAACGCATGGCTTTCTTTTTGTGCTTGGTATAACAGTAAATAAATTTATACAAGGGTATAGTTTAGACTCTTGTGTAATAGAACAATTTAAAGACATAATTAATAATGATTTAGAAGGACAATTCCAAAAATTTAGAGAGCAGCAGGAGGATTATGAAGGTAATGATTTTTATAGAGCAGCATATAATATATGGAAGGCATACTGTGGTGAACCATATGATCATTTTAAGTCGTCTACAGATAACAAATAATAGTTTAAAATGATGACCCAAGCAGCAGTATACATTCTCTCAAGTAAACCAAATGGAACCTTGTATATTGGGGTGACTAGTGATTTGCTGAAGCGAGTTTGGCAGCATAAGAATGATGTAATTGATGGGTTTACTAAAGAGCATTCTGTGCATGATTTAGTTTATTTTGAGTTGCATGAGGATATGGTAAGTGCAATAACTCGTGAGAAGCAGATGAAAGCTTGGAAGAGGCAATGGAAGATAAATTTGATTGAAGAAGGTAATCCACAGTGGAGGGATTTGTATTCTGATTTATTGTAGGTGATTGGGCAGTTTTGGCAAGTGCGAGGGCATTAGGGCATGGATCCCAGCCTGCGCTGGGATGACCTAAAAAATGGGCTGGGATGACGATTTAGATGCTGTTTTGATGACGGAAATTGAAGCGCTGGGATGGCTATTTAGTTGCTGCGATGACTGGTTTTTATTCGTCATTCCAAACATTAACTAGATGCTGTTTCGTCACGAGTTTGGAATCCATGCTCTTTGCTTTATAATAATTTGCGGCTGCATATATATCGCCTATTAAAGATTTAGGATTTTATTTATTAATTTAGCGTTAAAAAACCTTTATTGTCCCCGCGTAGCGAGTTTTAAAGGTTTTAGCTAAATTAATAAATAAAGTCCGTTAAAAATCTTGTCTGGGCTTGAATTCTTTGCCTTCTTTCTTGTTCAAGCAAGAAAGAAGGTGGGGTGTGCTGCCACACAGCACAAAGAATAAAATATGAAAAATGAGGGAAATTATTAGATGAACATATTATATATTAATCACTATGCGGGGAGCTTGACCTATGGGATGGAGTATCGTCCTTACTACCTTGCTCGTGAATGGGTGAGGCTTGGGCATAATGTTACTATTATTGCTAGTAATATTTCACATCTTAGGATGCATATAACTATCCCTGAGGGGCAGAACTATTTAGTTGAATATATAGATGGGATTAGGTATGTTTGGTGTAGGACACCTGACTACCCAGGTAATGGTATCAAGCGAGTTATTAATATATTTAACTTTCTAAGGCGTGTTAAAAAACTAATCCCAGCAATTATCAAAGGTAAAAATATACCTGATAATACTAACTCCAAGCTTGATATCCCAGATCTGGTTATCGCATCTTCAACTTACCCTTTTGATACCAAGGTAGCATCTAAAATTGCTAAAAAAACAGGAGCGAAATTTGTCTATGAAGTTCATGATTTATGGCCACTTACCCCTATTGAACTAAACGGTATGTCAAAAATACATCCCTTTATTATGCTAATGCAAAGAGCTGAAGATTTTGGATATAGGGTAGCGGATAAGGTGGTAAGCCTATTACCTAAGGCTAAAAGTTATATGGTAGAACATGGACTTGATCCAAATAAATTTGTCTATATTCCTAATGGAGTATCAGTTGCTGATTGGGAACAGGTAAAAGAATCAGTATCGGAAATTCATCTAAATAAAATTAATGAAATAAAACAACAGTATGGCTTTTTACTAGGTTATGCTGGTGGTATGGGTGAGTCAAATGCTCTTGATTTCTTGTTAACAGCTGCTAAACAGCTTGATAAAAATATCGCGGTGGTTTTGATTGGTAATGGTGCTAAAAAGGATGCGTTATTAAAGCGTGTAACTGACGAAAATATAACTAATGTATTTATACTACCAGCAATATCAAAAGCACAAATTCCTGATTTTTTAAGTCGAATGGATTCTCTATATATTGGGTGGAATAAGCTGTCAATTTATCGCTTTGGTATTTGTCCTAATAAATTGTTTGATTATATGTTATCTGGGAAGCCTGTAGTGCATTCGGTAACAGCTGGGAATGATCTTGTGGCTGATGCTAAATGTGGGGTATCGGTAGAGGCTGAAAGTGTGACGGCAATAATAAAGGCTATTAATATGATCGCGGTGGAGAGTAAAGTAGTTAGGGATGAGCTTGGGGAGAATGGGTATGAGTATGTTAAGATACACCATGATTATAAGGTTTTGGCGAAGAGGTTCTTAGATGAGACGATTTAGGGCAAGGGCATGGATCCCAGCCTGCGCTGGGATGACGGAAAAAGGTACTGGGATGACGGAAAATATTGCTACGGTGTCTGGCAAAAGCAAGAGCATGGATCCCAGCCTGCGCTGGGATGACGGGAAAAGGTGCTGGGATGACGGAAAAAGGTACTGGGATGACGGGAAAAGGTACTGGGATGACAGTTTAGATTTTGCTTGGATGACGGTGTTTTTTCTTCGTCATTCCAAACAAAAACATGTTGCTGTTTCGTCACGAATTTGGAATCCATGCCCTTGCTCTAAGGGGCTAGTATGAGTAGGGTTTGTCATATTACTTCGGCACATCCACGCTATGATGTTCGGATATTTGTTAAGGAGTGCGTTACCATTGCAAATGTGGGGCATAGTGTTAGTCTTATTGTTGCGGATGATATGCCTGATGAAATTAAATTAGGAGTTAATATCTATAGTATTGGTAAGCCTACAACTAGATTTGGACGAATGCGTCATACCCCAAACAAAATTTATAATAAAATCCTAGAGCTTAAGCCAGAATTTGTGCATTTTCACGATCCCGAATTACTTATAATGTGTAATAAACTCACAAAACATGGTATTAAAGTAATCTATGATGTACACGAAGATCTACCAAAACAAGTAATGAGTAAACACTGGATACCTAAATTTATTCGCCCTACTGTATCAAAACTAGTTAAAAATATCGAAAAATACTGTAGTAAGAAATTATTCGGAATAATTACAGCAACACCAATTATTGCTAAACGTTTTAGTAAATATAACCCAAATACCATAACAGTATGTAATTACCCAATCTTATCAGAGTTAAATCAAGTTAGTGCAGATTGGAGTTCAAGAGATAATAGTCTATGCTATATCGGTAGTATCTCCAAAACGAGGGGGATAATACCAATAGTCGAATCATTAGCAACAAGTAATCTCAAACTAGAATTAGCAGGGGCTTTTAGTGGAGATATTACCCTCGAAAACCTAATGAAGCTACAAGGTCATGAAAAAGTAGATTATCTTGGGATAATAAACCGTAGTGAGATTGTGAAATTACTGTCTCGAGTTAAAATTGGCCTAGTTACATTATTACCAACTCCTAGCTATATTGAATCACTCCCAATTAAAATGTTTGAGTATATGGTATCTGGAATACCTGTTATAGCTTCTGATTTTCCGCTATGGCGTGAGATTATTGATAAATATCAATGTGGTATCTTGGTTAATCCAGAGGATAGTGGTGAGATTGCAGAGGCTTGTGTGAAATTGCTTAATAATGCAGACGAGGCTAATGCTATGGGGCAAAGAGGGCGAGAGGCTGTTTTAGGTGAATTTAATTGGGAAAAAGAGAGTAGTAAACTGGTTGCGATGTATGGCGCAGTAGGGCAAGGGCATGGATCCCAGCCTTCGCTGGGATGACGAAAAATGGCACTTTGATGACGAAAAATGGCGCTGGGATGACGGAAAAAATGCTGTGGCGACGAAATTGAAAAGGCGGTAATGATGAATTTTCTACGTCATTCCAAACAAAAACATGTTGCTGTTTCGTCATGAGTTTGGAATCCATGCTCTTGCTCTAATATTAATGGCTGTGCGATTGCTCGTAAGTTTTAACAAAAGCTAGTAATACTTCATTTATTTTAACTTGATATTTCTTACTATGGTCTTTAAAAAATGTTATTACTTTTTTATCAAGTTTAATAGTAACAGGCACTTTTTCAGGATCTTCTTCAAAAACTTTGGACAAGGCATCAAACATAATTTTATCGCTGATTACTGATGTTCCATCAGAGTATAATCTCTTCCAGTTTTTAGTATTCTTAACTGATGGAATATCAGAATAATCAATTTCATCATCTGATAGTTGCGATAATTTCTTTAATTGCATATCTGTCATTTTACTCATTATACACCTCTTTATCTTTACCAGCATAACGTGCTGATATTATACGAATATTAGAATTACGTTTTGTAAACGCTACCAAAATTATTAAAATACCTCTCACTTTACCAATTAAATGAAATCTAGATTCAGTTCCAACTGTGCGATCAAATCTAGTAATAGATTTGGGATCACTAAAAGCTTCGGATGCCGTTTCAAAATCGATTCCATGTTTTTTAATATTCGCTTGGTTTTTATTTTCATCCCACTCAAAACGCATTAAAATTCCTTTATTGTTTATTAGGTGATTATAACATTTTATATTGCTAAATGTCAATATATTAATAAATATAAATATTCTTCTCTTTCGTGATAACTATCTATTAGGGCATGGATCCCAGCCTTCGCTGGGATGACGAAAAATGGCACTGGGATGACGATTAAAAAAGCTGTGGCGATGAAATTGAAAAGGTGGTAATGACGAATTTTCTATGTCATTCCAAACAGAAACATGTTGCTGTTTCGTCACGAGTTTGGAATCATGCTCTAATATGCCTAACCACCTGTAAACACGTTGTGATATAATAACATATTATAGTATATTGCCACTTGTTTAGGTGGAGCGTTTTTTGAGGTTTATTAGAAACATGGCTGGTCATAGTAAATGGGCAAATATTAAGCATCGCAAAGCTGCCGCAGATGCTAAAAAAAGTAAAATTACAACACGAATGGTTAAAGAAATTACCATTGCTGCAAAAATGGGTGGGGGAGATGTAGCTTCAAATCCACGCTTACGTCTGGCAATGGAAAAAGCCCGTGAGAATAACGTGCCAAAAGATAATGTAGAGCGTGCAATCAAACGCGGAACTGGTGAACTAGAGGGCGTAAACTATGAAGAACTTCGATTTGAAGGCTATGGAATTAATGGTGCTGGAATTATTGTTGATTGCTTGACAGATAATAAAGTTAGAACTGTTGCCGAAGTAAGACATGCTTTTACCAAGCATGGTGGTAATCTTGGAACTGATGGCTGTGTATCGTTTCAGTTTAAACACTGTGGCCAATTAATTTTTGCTCCAGGAGTTAGCGAAGATGCTATTATGGAAGCTGCTCTTGAGTCTGGGGCTGATGATGTAATTAGTGGTGATGATGGTTCATTTGAAGTTATTACACCAGCAAATGATTTTATCGAAGTTAAAAACGCTCTTGAGTCGCGTGGATTTAAGCCAGCAATTGCTGAGGTGGTAATGAAAGCCGAAAATGAAACGGAGTTATCGGGGGAAGATGCTCTAAAAATGCAAAAACTATTAGATGCTTTTGATGAGTTAGATGATGTTCAAGATGTTTATACTAATGTGGTTTTGGATATAGAAGAGTAGTAAAATGGCAAAAAGCTTTGTACGTAAGTTTATATTTGATAAGCTTCCTATTCGTGGAGCTTATGTGGAATTAACTGATACTTGGCATACTATAGCCACTCAAAAAGAATACCCCGATGGCATTAGACAGCTTTTGGGTGAATTATTGGTATCAAATATTCTATTAACTACAAATATAAAACTTGAAGGTAAAATTATTGCCCAAATTCAAGATAATCCCAAGCTTGATTTATTGGTAAGTGAATGTACCAATAATTTGACTGTTAGAGCAACTTCTAAGTTTTCTGAAGCTAGTCATGAAGACAATCAGATAAGCTATAGCGATTGTATCGAACAAGGCACTTTAGTAATTAGTATTGACTCAAATAATGATGGAAAACTCTACCAAAGTGTAGTAAGTCTCAACGGTCATAATATAGAAGAAATACTAACTGATTATATGATGCAGTCAGAGCAATTACGTACTATATTTGTAATTGCATATTCACCTGAAAAAATTGTTGGTTTTATGATTCAACAATTGCCAGATATAGATAAAAGTATGGAAGATGATATAGAACGAGTCTTTTTCTTGGCTCAAACACTCAAACATAATGAATTAATTAAAAACGAAATAAATGTAATATTGGGTCGTTTATTTGATGAAGATGATGTGATTCTCTATGAACTAGAAAAGATTCAATTTGGTTGCACTTGTAGCCGTGAACGAGTGTCAAATATGCTAAGAAGTTTAGGCAAAGAAGAGGCTTTAAGTATAATAGCCGATGAAGGATTAATTAACGTTACTTGTGATTTTTGTAATACTGTATATTCATTTGATAGTCAAAATGTAGAAGATATGTTCAAAACATTATGTATTGATATTGAATGCGTGTCGCAGGAAGTGCACTAAAGGAAAAATATGTCAAGCTCCAAACCAACAATAGCATTAGTAGGTCGACCTAATGTAGGCAAATCTACGCTATTTAATCGTTTAACCAAAAGCCGTGATGCACTTGTTGCTGATATGCCAGGTCTCACTCGTGATCGCCATTATGGGGCGGCAAATCAAGGTAAACGCCATTATTTATTGATTGATACTGGTGGGTTTGAGCCACTTATTGATAGTGGGATTATGTATCAAATGGCACGCCAAACGGAACAGGCAATGGCTGAATCTGATGCCGTTGTATTCTTGGTAGATGGTAAGGGTGGAATTACACCACAAGATAAAGTAATTGCTAATAAACTTCGTATGCTTGATAAACCAGTGTATATCGCAATTAATAAAGTTGAAGGTGTTGATAAAGCTATTGCTATAAGTGATTTTTATGAGCTAGGTCTTCCAAATCTATATCCAATTTCATCTAGTCATGGTGAGGGTGTGTTTGACCTTATACACCAAGTCTTAAGTAATTTTCCAATAACTAATGAAGAAGATGCTGAAGAAGGTATAACCTTCGCTGTTGTTGGGCGTCCTAATGTTGGTAAATCAACTCTAGTTAATGCTATGCTTGGTGAAGATAGAGTAATTGCATTTGATGAATCAGGAACAACAAGAGATAGTATTAATATCTCTTTTGAGAAATATGGACAACAATATACCATAATAGATACAGCAGGTATCCGCCGTAAGGGTAAGGTTGAAGATAAAATTGAGAAATTCTCAGTATTAAAAGCAATACAAGCAATTAGTGATGCTAATGTGGTGGTGCTGGTTTTGGATGCTCAATTAGATATCGCGGAACAAGATGCAACTATTGTTGGTTATGCTCTTGAGGCTGGTAAATCAATTGTAGTTGTTATCAATAAATGGGATAATCTAAACGAAGAACAAAGAGAAACAGTAAAAGCTGATATGAAACGTAAGCTTCAGTTTTTGGATTTTGCCCAGTTTAATTATATTTCGGCACTCCATAAAAAAGGTATTGGAGAAGTATTTAAGTCAATCAATCAAGCTTATACTTCGGCTTTTATGAAGCTACCAACTCCAAAATTAACTCGTATTTTGCAAGAAGCAATAAGCCGCCAACCTCCAGTATACAAGGGGCAATTTAGACCCAAAATGCGTTATGCCCATCAAGGTGGCATGAATCCACCAACTATTATTATTCATGGTAATAGTTTAGAAAATGTGGCTAAGTCGTATACTAAGTATCTTGAGCGTTCATTTAGAAAAGTATTTGACCTAATTGGTACTCCACTTAGGATAGATTATAAAACTAGCGAAAATCCATTTGAGGGTAGGGCTAAGAAAGTAGAGAGATAAGAAATTATGAATAAACAAAATCTTCAAGATCATTATTTAGACCAACTACAACACCAAGAGGTTTTGGTATCAATATACTTAATTAATGGTATAAAACTATCAGGTGTAGTAGCATCTTTTGATCAATACGTAGTATTACTAAAAGATAATAAAAGTACTATGGATCAATTAATTTATAAGCATGCAATTTCAACAATTGTTCCTAGCAAGACAAATATTAATATAACGATTGGTGAATAAATATTCAAACTAAAATTATTTTAGTATGCGTAAACCTAAAACAGGATAAAGACTTTGACGAGTTGGTTTTAGAGGGTACTGCTTTAGTTGAGTCAGCAGGGTATACCATTTGTGAGACTATGACTCTTAATCGCAAAACGGTTGATAATAGGTTGTTTATTGGTAGTGGAAAAGCTGAAGAACTAAAAACTTTAAGAGAAATGACTGAGTCTAAGGTAATTGTTATTAATCATAACTTAAGCTCAGTACAAGAGCGAAATCTTGAGGTTATGATGGGGGTTCCAGTTATTGATCGTACTCGCTTGATATTAGATATATTTGCCGCTAGAGTTAAAGGTAAAGAAGGTATTATACAAGTAGAACTTGCAGTACAAACGCATCAGTTATCACGTCTGGTTCGTCGTTGGAGTCATTTGGAGCGACAACGAGGCGGTATTGGGGTTCGTGGTGGGCCAGGTGAAACTCAGATAGAGCTAGATAAAAGGATGATTGCCAAACGAATAGAAGCCTTGAAGCTTGATTTGATAGCGGCGGTTAAACAAAGGGTTACTCAAAGAAAAGCACGGCTAAAAAGAGATATTTTTTCAATATCAATTGTTGGGTATACTAATGCTGGAAAATCTACTTTGTTTAATGCAATAACTAAGTCGAAAGTATATGCAGAAAATAGATTATTTGCAACATTAGAGACTACGTCGCGGAAGCTTTTTATTGAAGCTCAGGGGGAATTAGTTATCTCAGATACTGTGGGGTTTATTCGTGATTTACCTCATACATTGGTTGCAGCGTTTAGAGCAACATTAGAAGAGACAGTACATGCTAATTTATTACTTCATGTAGTAGATGTATCCCATGCTATAAAAGAACGTCAGATTGAAGATGTTAATGTTGTCTTAAAAGAAATTAAGGCAAGTGGAATACCAGAACTTTTAGTTTATAATAAAATTGATCTTAAGTGTGGGATGAAACCGCGGATAGAGTATGCTCATAGTGGTGAACCAATAGCAGTATATTTAAGTGCTACCAAAATGAAAGGCCTTAATTTATTAAATCAAGCAATTATAGAGAAAAAATTATGGATACAACAACAAAGTGAAACACAGGATGCCCCATATGAACCGTGGAAAAACTAATCCCAAAACACTAAAAGGTATTGATAGAGTCGTAGAACGGCTTAATCAAAAGATTGCACGTATACTTGGTAAAAATGGTGGGCATAAACAACCGTTACCTAAAAAAACTACAAATTTTACTTTTAGTATAGTGATTTTTTGTTGTTCTTTAATACTATGGATTACTACAGGGTTTTATTATTTAAATGAACATCAGTTTGGCATTGTTCTAAATCTTGGTAAGATTGCTAGTGTAGAAAAAGGTATTAAGGTTGGTTTTACGGCACCATATCCATTTGGGGATATTGCAGTATTGAGCTCTGATGTTAGTAATTTTATCGATTTTTCTAATTTATCTCAAACTACCCCAACTGTTTTAAGTCGTGATTTGGGCATGATTAAAGTTGATGGTAAATTTAATTATCAGATTCAGGAACCAAGCCTATTATTTCAAAATATACTTCAAAAACAAAATAATATGGATATATATGTAAGTATATTAGTGCAAAATGAATTACGTAATTATTTTAGCAAAAAATTAGAAAGTGAAATTTTAAAAGAAAATCTAACTATTGTAGCTGGTGAAGTGAAAGACGGTGTAAACCAAAAGATATCAGCTTATGGTATAAAAATAATTAAGTTAAATATTAGCTCGCTTAAAGATTATCAAGTTAAATCAGAATCAAGAGTCGTAATGAATGTTTCTGAATCTATACCATTAACTAATAGATTACTTCAAAGTGCAAATGAATACCATCAAAATACTATTAGTGAGACCAAAAACCAAATAGCAGAATTTAGAGAGTTATTGCCAGAGTATCAAAAAAACCCTGAGAGCGTGGTAGAAAGGTTATATTTTGAAACCCAAAATGCTATTCCTTCAAATTATTCCTATCCGCTGCTAAATATGAATTTAGAAGAATTAATCATGTTAGATAAGCCATTGCCTGATAGAGTTGCTTCTGCCTCAAATAGAGAGCGTCATTTTGATAGGACTGTTAATCGTACACGTAGTATTAATATTGTTGACGATTACTCAGCAGAACAATCAAGTGGGGAACAAAAATAATGCCGACTAATTATGTTAAGAAAATTGTGGTTTTGGTTTTGCTTAGTATCATTATATTAACTTTAGGTACTATTAGTATTGATGAACGCGAAAATGTAATTGTTACTAATATATTTACCAAAAAAGAGTTAGTATTAACTCCTGGGCTTCACTTTACTTGGCCAATGGTAGAGCAAGTTAGCTATATATTTATGAATAAACGCGATGGGTTATTCACGGTCAATCTCCCTTTTAATGATACCGCTAAAGCTGAAATAAGTGTCGCAATACAATGGCAAGTACTTAATCCCCAAACTTATTTGGCGGTTAACGAAAGCTTTCATAAAATGTTAGCCAATAAAGTTACCAAAATTATAGAGTCCCGCATAAAAACTACTGATTTATTTACATTTAATCAGCTAAGTGATTTGATTAGTGAGCCAATTGTAGAAAACGATTTGGGGATAAAAATTATAAATATTTCACTTAATCAGTTAAAAGTAGATCCTAGTAGTGTTAAAATGCCAGCTCAAATTATTACTGAGAGCTCAGTAGTTTATAAGCCTCAGATATCAATAGAATCGGCGTATTATCAGACACAAATCTTAAAATTAAATACCGATTTAAAACAAGCACAAATGTATCAATCACTTAGTAATACTGAATCAAGCTTTTATAGATTTTTTCGAAAATTACAAGTTTATAAAATGAATGCAAGATCAAAAAGTGATCTTCCGCCAATTGAAGATTTATATAAATAAGAAAGTTTAAAAGCTAAGTTATGGATTTAAAGGCTTTATTACGACGTCCAATTTTAGCAACAGTAATTTCATTAATTATTACTTTGTGTGGTACGGTAGCATTATTTAATCTACCAGTTAGTCAGTTTCCTGATATTTCACCACCATCAATTCAAATTAATGCATCCTACCCAGGTGCTAATGCTGAGACTGCCGCACGTGTTGTTGCTGCTCAAATTGAAAATCAATTAAATGGGGTTTCAGGGCTAACCTATATGGCTACTTCAACCTCTTCAATTGGTAATGTTAATATTACTCTTACTTATGATGTAGGTACTGACTTAAACTATGCAATTAATGAAGTATTAAATCGTCTATATGCGGCAATGCCTCTTTTGCCAAGTGTAGTACAAAGAATGGGGGTTACTGCCAGAAAAAGCTCTCCCGATATGTTACTCTTAGCATCGTTTTATGCTGATCCATATCTTGATCCTAAATTTGTTAGTAATTATCTACAACGTACGGTTCAGAATGATTTATTACTTTTACCTTCAGTTGGAACCGTTAATATTTTGGGTAGTGGTTCATACGCTATACGAATTTGGTTAGATCCAAACAAAATGCAGCGTTATGGTATCACTGTTAATGATTTACAAAATGTAATTAAAGATCAGAATGTAGAAACTTTTATCGGACGATCCAATGGTTCTCCTGGATCTAAGGGAAATAATTTAGTACTCAATCTCAAGGGTAATGAAATGTATAGTACCCCTGAGCAGTTTGCTAAGATGGTTATTTTAAATAATAATGCCCAGAGGGTTCTTGTAAAGGATATTGCACGTGTTGAATTAGGCTCAATTTCTTATACTACTGTAGCTGAAGTAAATTTTAGGGATAAGAAAAATAAATTTAACCACTATCCATGTAATGTAATGCAAATATTCCTACAACCAGGAGCTAATCAACTTGCAGCCAAAAAACAAATTATTGATAGACTAAATCAAGATGCGGTAAGCTTCCCTAAAGGGTTGTCTTATCGTGTAACAATTGATAATTCAAAATTTGTATCAGCATCTGTCAAAAATGTACAAGATACTCTTTTAATAGCATTTGCTCTTGTTGGAATAATTATATTTTTATTTTTACAAAACTGGAGGGCGAGTGTTATTGCAATTTGTTCAATACCAGTATCAATTATAGGTACTATGGCATGTCTTTATGTATTTAATTTTAGCCTTAATACACTTAGTCTTTTTGCGATGGTTTTAGCTATTGGGATTGTAGTTGATGATGCCATTGTAATTGTAGAAAATATTGAACGTTTAAGAAATGAAAATCCAAATCTACCTTTGATAAAAGTAGTTGCTATGACATTAGAAGAGGTGTTTGGAGCTGTTCTTGCAATTGTTTTGGTATTAAGTGTAGTATTTATACCAGCAATGGGACTAAAAGGTCTAAGTGGTAATATGTATCGACAGTTTGCGGTTACTATTGCTTGTGCTGTAGTTTTATCTGGTGTTTGTGCACTTACCTTTACCCCTGCTATAAGTACTTTGATTTTAAAAAATGTAGTGCATAAAGTGAAACATAATAACTGGTTTGATCGTGGGTTTGAAAAAGTAACTGATTTTTATGTGAGAATTGCTACATTTTTTGTTCGTCATACCAAGCTTGCTTTTGGTTTATGGATATTGTTATTTGCTATGACAATTGGTTTATTCAAATTGGTGCCTACAGGGTTTGTACCAAATGAAGATCAAGGGCTAATTTTTGCAACTATAAACCTACCATCTTCTTCAAGCCTTAATGATACTAATATTAAAGTTCATGGAATTATTGAAAAATTAACTAAAAACCCTGCGATTGATTCGGTTATTAGTGTTGCAGGTTTTGATTTTCTTGATTCGGGTAATCAAAAAACCTATGCGGCTTCATTCTTTATTAGTCTTGCTGATTGGGATAAACGCCATGGTAAGGGAAGTGATGCCGATAGTATAATAAAAACTCTAAATATACTAGGTATGAATAATCCTGGTATGTCAGTTCGAGCTTTTAATCAACCAACTATCAGGGGGCTAAGTACAACTGGTGGTGTCGAGTTTTATCTTGAGGATCGAGTTAATGGTGATACGCATAAGTTACAAGAGACTGGTCAAGCTCTTATTGAAAAACTAAAAAAACACAAAGAAGTTGGTATGGCGTTTCAGACTTTGGATACTAATGTTATGGAAATATCTATTGTTCCTGATTTTGCAATGGCAACGTTTTATGGGGTTGATATAAATAACTTATATAGTGCAATTCAAACTATCTATAGTAATAATAACGTGAATTATGCCTATATTATGCAAGGTCTAGTTTGGGTGATTATGCAAGCAGATTATCAATTTAGAACAACCGTTGATAATTTGCGTAATGTATATGTGAAAGGAGCTAGTACTGCAGCCTCGAATCACTTTGGTAATAGTAGTATGATTCCAGTTGCAAGTGTAGTAAAAGTGAATAATATCCGTGATGCTCAAGTTATTCAGCGGTTTAATGGCTATATGGCAACTAAAGTTACTGCTATGCCGTCTCCAGGTCATTCATTTGGAGATGTGATGAAAGTTATTGTTACTGAAGTAGGTAGTGTTCCAAAAGCTTATAACTATGATTGGTTTGGGACTAGTTATCAGTTGACTTTATCACAAAAAACCTCAGCTTTTGCATTTGTATTCTCTATAATAATGATATATCTTGTATTGTCAGCTTTATATGAAATGTGGCGTTTGCCTCTTGTGGTAATGATGGGGATTCCTTTTGCTTTATTTGGAGCCGCTGTGATATTGTTCTTCACGGGTAAACAAAATGATTTATACTTTCAAATTAGTTTACTAGCATTATTAGGATTATCAGCCAAAAATATAATCTTATTGGTTGAGTTTTCATTGCAGTATTTTAGAGCTGGTAATTCTGTAGAAGAAAGTGCTATATATGCTTTGAAACAAAGGTTTCGCCCAATTGTAATGACATCAATGTGTTTTATTTTTGGGACGCTACCACTAGCATTTGCAACAGGAGCTGGTGCAAATGCCCAACATTCAGTTGGTATGGGTATTATTGGCGGTATTTTGGGTTCGGTGTTTTTATCAAGTTTGCTAACCCCTGCGTTTTTTGTGATGATTATGCGAAATTATAAGCATAAGGTAGATAAAATAGTATACGATAATTAAAGTTATGAATCATAATTTAAGTCTATTAGTTGAAAGATAATAAATGTTTCGATATTTTATAAATAATCCAGTTTTTTCTTCAGTAATTTCTATAATTATTGTATTGTGCGGTCTTGTTGCAATTTTTAGTTTGCCACTTGCAGAGTATCCAAATATTGCACCACCAACTATTACTATTAGTGCACATTATCCTGGTGCTAATGCAGAGGTTATTCAAAAAACCGTAGCCTCTCCAATTGAAGATCAAATTAATGGCTCCAACAAGATGATTTATATGAATTCAGTTATGTCAAGTAATGGAGACTATAATCTAGTAATAACTTTTGCTACAGGCACTAATCTAAATGCAGTTATAGGAGATGTTCTAAATCGCCTAAATACAGCATTACCAATGGTGCCTCCCATAGTGCAAAACCTCGGTGTAACAATGCGTAAAAGCTCTCAAAATGCTCTAATGTCAATATCGATGCAAAGTGATGGACGTCAAGATATGGTATATCTAAGTAACTATACTTATCGTGCGATATATACAGAATTATCTAGGGTTAAAGGCGTTGGTGATGTTGAAATGGCTGGTGCCCGCACATATTCTATGAGAGTATGGTTAA
>CANEUJ010000022.1 GCA_947441745.1 Neisseriaceae bacterium
GTGGTGATGCAGATACTACTGTCTACGTTAAGAATTCTCAAGCGGTAATCACTCACTTTATGGATATTCTACAAGCGGGTACGACAGAACAAAAGCTAAGCGTGGGTAGTACAGTTATTAATGCAGTTGGCTATGATGCTTTAAGCGTAATTGCAAAAATAGATAAATATCCATTACTTGGTTTAACTCAAGGTGCTAATAATCAATGTACCAGTATTGATTCTGATGCTGAATTAAATCAATATCATATTAGTTGTAATTTACTAAACGATACAACTGTTAGTAATACGTATGATTTTGATATGGACACAGTAGTAGCTGCCGTTTCAGAAGGCGAGAACTTCTTGGATGGTCAATTTATTGGTGACTTTGAGGTTAAAGGTCTAACTAATCTGCAATGGTTATTTAATCACGATGATTACCACTTGCTAGAGATTCCTGCCGTTATTAATAACTAGTAATTAGTAATGGATGCTACACACTTAAGTGTATTAAGTGTGTGCATTATAAAAACGTAACTATAAAACCCCTAAGCAAATTAGGGGTTTTATGTTAGTGCACTATGTCTGGAGCACTACAATAGTAAAACCCTTGATTTATCAGGGGTTTTACTATATGGTTTTGAATCTTAACGTCTAAACTTAATAAATCTTAGCATAAACCCTCGTAAATCTTTTGTAAAAATTTGCAAATGAGAATCGTTATCATTTATAATAACTATCTGATGTTTAAAGAGTATAAAATGGATTTAATAAATTTAGCAAACTGTAATCGTTATGATATTGGTATTATTAAAGAAATTAATGAATTAAATATGTACGATAAATCATGTTTGAGCGGTGGTGAGGTCGAAGCACGGCTTCTAGAGATGGGGTTTATTGAAGGTGCCAGAGTTGAAGTTTTACATTTAGGTGCTTTCGGAGAAGAGCCGATAGCAATTAGAATAAATAATAGTAATAGTATTATAGCTTTAAGAAAAAATGAAGCATCGGCTGTTTTACTTGAGAAGATAAAAAATGACTAAAATTATAAATATAGCATTAGTTGGGAATCCTAACTGTGGTAAGACTGCATTATTTAATTCTCTAACGGGTAGTAGGCAACGAGTTGCTAATTATGCAGGAGTAACAGTTGAAAAAAAACATGGCTACTTTATAACACCAAATAATACCAAGTGTACTTTAATTGATTTACCAGGAACCTATAGCCTTCGATCTCGAAGTCCAGATGAAAAAATTACACGTGAAGTTGTAATGGACGAAATTAAAGATGAATCAAAAATAGATCTTATTTTATGTATAATGGATGCAACAAATTTATCTAATGGCTTAAGGCTAATACTAGAACTAAAGCAAAGTGGGAAGCCAGTAATTGTTGCATTAAATATGATGGATATAGCAAAAACGCGTGGCTATCACTATAAACTTGATGAACTAAGTAAAATCCTTGATTGTGAAGTTGTAAAAACCGTAGCAATTAAAAATCAAGGTATAAATGAATTATTAGTTGCAATTGATAAAGCTATTCCTAACTTAGTGCAAAAACCACATACGTGGTCAGTATCAGATGCTAAAGGAGTTAGACAATACCATGCACAAGTAGCTCAAATCATAGAAAAAATAAAGATAAGTGAAGGATCTCCATCCGTATGGACTGATAGAGTTGATAATATCCTATTACACCCTGTTTTTGGAATGTTAATTTTATTAGTGCTTTTATTTCTGGTGTTTCAATCAGTATTTACTTTTGCAGATATTCCAAAGAATTTTATGCAAGATTGTGTAGATCATTTAAAGGACTACGTAGTTGGGTTGTTTCCTGGTAGCTTGTTTGGTAGCCTTGTAGGTAACGGGGTTATTGCAGGAGTTGGGACTGTTATAGTTTTTTTACCCCAGATTTTGACGATATCGTTATTTATAGTCTTATTAGAAGATACTGGATACATGGCTCGTGCGGCATTTCTGATGGATAAAATAATGGGGAGTGCTGGGCTTCATGGAAAAGCTTTTATTCCACTATTATCAAGTTTTGCTTGTGCAATCCCAGGTATTATGGCAACACGTACTATAGAAAATAAAAACGATCGTTTAGTAACAATACTAATTAGTCCTCTTATGACATGTTCGGCAAGACTACCAATATATACTTTATTAATTAGTGCCTTGATTCCATCTAAAACTGTACTTGGATTTTTAAGCTTGCAAGGGATTGTAATGTTTTCTTTGTTTTTTATCGGAATTATTTTTGCATTATTAGTGGCGTTTGTGATGAAAATATTTTTCTTTAAAGGTGAACGCCAGCCATCTATTATGGAATTACCTAGTTATAAAATTCCAGGGCTAAAAAATGTTATTATAGAACTTATCAAACCTGCTAAAATGTTTTTGAAGCGTGCAGGCACTATAATAGTATCAATTAGTGTAATATTATGGTTTTTATCAACATTTCCAGTTGCTCCAATAGATGCTATATTACCCGCAATAGATTATAGTTTTGTTGGGATTTTGGGACATTATTTACATCCAATATTTGCACCACTTGGTTTTTCATGGCAAGTAGTTGCTGCTTTAATCCCAGGTATGGCAGCTCGAGAAGTTGTAGTCTCTGCTCTTGGTACAATTTATGCCCTAAGTGGTACTGAAGATGCTATGCAAAATGGTCTAGGAGTATTAATCAGTAACTCGTGGACTTTAGCGATGGGAGCATCATTACTAGTGTGGTATATATTTGCACCACAATGTGCATCAACTCTTGCAGTTGTAAAGCGTGAGACTAATTCAATAAAATGGCCTATAATATTATTTAGTTATCAAATAGTTTTAGCTTATGTAATGGCTTTTTTAGTTTATAACGTTATATCAATACTCATGAAGTAATAATTTAGGAGATGAAAATGCATTTTGCTTTAGTTGATATTGTATCTGTTTCAGTAGTTGGGGCAGTTGCAGTTGGGTTTCTAATACGGTTGTTTTTTAAAATGAGAACTAATAAGTGTATTACTGTTTGTAGTGGATGTTCAGGAGCTGCTTGTAGCACAAAGAGTTTTGCAACTGCTAATAAGATAATACCAATTCATCAGTTATAAAGCAAAAATAACCCGAGCTTAAAATTTTAACGCATTGTAAGGATTGCAGCTCCTGCAGTAAATCCAGCACCAAAAGCACAAAGTCCAACCTTAGCTCCAGTTTTTGTAGTAGGCAACACTTCAGCTAGTCCAATTGGAATAGTACAAGATGAGGTATTACCGTAGGTGGCAATATTACTAAAAATAAAGTCTTTAGGTAAATGTAGACGAGATTCTACTGCTGATGTGATTCTTTGGTTTGCCTGATGTGGAATCACTACGTTAATGTCTGTTAGTTCAATACCACTACTAGTACAACATTTATGCATGGATAAAGCCATTGTTTTAACTGCAATAGTGAAAAGCCTCTTACCCTGCAATTTAATGCCATCAGATTTTTTAATTGGTAGATTTAAAACTGCACCACTTTCGCCTGTTGCTGATAAATTTATTTGATCAAGAGTTGCGATACTTTGGTTAATATGATTATTTCCGTAGACTATTGTAGCTGTTGCACCATCTCCAAATAAAAATGCAGTATCAAAATCATGTAAATTCATGCGACTACTTAAATTCTCTGCAGTAATTAATAAAACTCTCTTATCAGGACGGGTTTGTAAATAGTCTTTGGCATTTTGTAAGCCGTATAGATAACCACTACAAGCTGCATTAATATCATATGCTGGAATTGCGTGTTCACCATGTGTTTTATATAAATTAGATAATATTAAACATGCTATAGATGGTGATTGGTATTCTTCAGGTGAAGAGGTTGAACATATAATAGTATCAATATTATTTAGCTTGAGATTGTTTTTATTCAAAGCCTCATTTACTAAATCTGTTGCAATATCGATGATAGTTTCGCCAGCTTCTACCCAAAAGCGTTGTTTTATCCCTGTTCTTTGTTCAATGTCATCAGGGGTCTTATCAGGGAAGTTTTTTAGAATTTCATCATTTAAAACAAGTCGTGATCCAGTTTTAAAGCAAGGTATTCCTATTCCAACTGGAAATACGCCCCCATTTGAAGATACAGCATTATCTAAAGTTATAGGCTGTTTACTAAGAATAACTTTTTTAGGCTTTGCTTGTTGGTTTAATTGTTTGGCACCATCATTTAATTTTATCTTTAATAGTGGTTCACCAACAATAGCTTTTTCTGAAATAGCTACAAATATTGAGTCAATTGTTCCATTACACGGAGATAAAATTTCACCAGCTGATTTGGAAGCTTCAATATCTACCAAAATATCGCCAGGCTTAACACAATCCCCTACTTTAACATGAATTGTATTAATTAAAACGCTTTCATCAGATGGGCTAGCACCGATTACCTCAATCGTATACATTCCTGCCTCAGTATTTTCCTCTTCTTCAAATTCTAAATCAAGATTAAGTAAATCTGCGGCGGTAGTTAGAATTTTTTCAAAAGAAGGAAGTACGCTTAATTGATTGATATAATTGCATGGAGTATAGGTGTCACTTTTAGCTACACGACGCATTTTTATTGGGTGTTTACTGTATTCTGCAACTGATGCAATTATATCTCCACCAACGCCACAGGTAATATTATCCTCGTGAGTAACTATTAAGTGTCCAGTTTTGGCAACAGATGATAAAATAGTATCTAAATCATAGGGTTTGATAGTTCGTAAGTCAATTATTTCAGCATCTACACCCACCGTTTCAAGAGTTTCACTCACTTGGCTACATAAACTAACAGTATTACCCCAGCCAACTAAAGTAATATCAGTACCTGGTTTTACTATTCGTGCCTTACCAATTGGAACTATATGTTTGTCAATATCAATTGATGTTGTATCATTAATGCTACTATTATTAAGTAATTTTTTAGGGTAAAAAAATACACATGGGCGTTCAGACTTAAAAGCTGCGTTTAACATACCTGCTGCATCAGCTGCATTTGATGGCATATACACATCAAGTCCAGGTATATGTGCATAAGTTGCTTCATTAGTTTGTGAGTGAAATGGCCCAAGTCCAGGGCGATATCCACCACAAGCCGCAAATATTATTACAGGGCATTGCCAACCACCATCAGTACGCCAATACATAGTTGCTAATTCAGAAAAAATCTGGTTATAAGCTAAAGGCATAAAATCAGCAAATTGAACAAATGCAACTGGTCGTTTACCAGTTAATGCCATGCCACATGTCATACCAACGATGGTGGACTCTGATAATGGGCTATTTTGTACGCGTCCCTTATATTTGCTCGATAGTCCACGAGTGATACCAAAAACATCACCTTTGTCATCTTCAATATCTTGCCCAAATAGGAATACGTCTTTGTTTTGTTCTAATAAATGATCAAAGGTTTTTCTCATGGCTTCTAACATAGTAATACGGCTAGTTGCTTCAAAATCACCACGATATTCTGGGGCATTCTTTCCTAACTCTAGAGGTAGTGGACGTTCAGCTACAAATGTAGGTTCAGGGTTTTGTCCATTTCTTGCTATGTCTACTGCTTCTCTTACTTCAAGAATAGCTGATTTTATGGTAACATCAAGAGTGTCTTGACTCACCCCATTAGCTAATAAAAAATCATAACTTAAACTAATAGGGTCATATTTAAGGCTTAAACTAATCTCATTATCATCACGATATAGTTTCTGATCATCGGCATTGGAGTGATTATCTAGCCTATCAATATTAAATACAATTATATGTGGATCGCGGGTTTGTCTAATATTAGCAATAATCTCCTCAATTTTGGAGTATTGTTCTAATGGGCGAGTACCATCGATATAAGTTATGGGAGTATCATAAAATGAATCTGCTTGTTTGCCACCTGGTAATGAGAAAAATGTTTTTCCAGTAGTACGAGTTGAGATAGCAAGATTGTTATTATGTATAAAAAATAATACTGGGAGATTGCTTCTTTTTGCTTCAGCAATAGCCTCAATCACTTCGCCTTGTTGAGATGTTCCATCCCCAAAGCTACAAACTACAATTGGCTTATCTTTTTGATCTTTGATAGCAAAAGCAACACCTGCAGATTGTAAGGCATTATTACCAACAGGCCCAACTAAACTCATGATATTTAGTTCAGGTGCACTCATATGGGATACCATTTGTCGCCCACGTGAATGTGACTCAGATTTTGCTAAAGCACTATAAAAGAACATAGTACTACTAATACCTCGAGCAAGCATTAGTGATTTATCCCGATAATGGCAATGTATATAATCAGAAGATTTTAGAAATGGTGCTAATATTACGCTTCCTTCATGACCTTTGCTTGAAGCTAGAAAGTTAGCTTCACCACTATTTACTAATTCAGTTTCCACAAGATCAGATTCTCTTGAAGCTACCATGTATTTATAAAGCTCCAACATTTGTGGATTATTTTGAACAACCATTAAAATTCCTTAAGTTTTTACTATAGTTTTATTGTGCTTCTACAGATGCGAGTGCTACCATATTTACAATTCTCCGTACGGATGATATTGCACTAATCACGTGTGCTGGTTTTTTTAACCCCATCAAAATAGGGCCTACAGTTACGCCCTCAGATGATGATACCCTAAGTAGGTTATATGAAATACTTGCTGATTCAATATTTGGCATAATTAATAAATTAGCTGGACCTTTTAAGTCAGAGTCTGGCATAATTTGTACTCTTATTGCTGGAACTAATGCAGCATCTCCATGCATCTCACCATCGATTTCTACTCCCTTGAGTCTGGGTTTTACTAGCGATAAAACCTCACGCATTTTTTCTGCACTTTTAGAATACATATCAGAACCAAATGAGCTGTGAGACAATAATGCTACTCGTGGGCTAATTCCAAAACGAGCTACAGATTTTACTGCCATTTCTGTAATTGCCGCTAGTTCCTCAGCATTAGGGTCTCTATTAACAAAGGTATCAGTGATAAATAAACTTCCGTGAGGTAACATTAAAGCATTCATTGCCCCACAGATTTTATCTTCATTATAATAACCAATAATATCTTTTAGTATGTCCAAATGGTCATAAAACTTGCCAAATGTTCCACAAATTAGTGCATCAGCAAAGCCCAAGTTTAGAAGTAAAGCACCAATCAAAGTGGTATTTCTAGTTATTTCACGCTTGGCAGCTTCGGGGCTTAGACCTTTTCGTTTATTTAATTCGTAGTAATGTGTCCAAAAATCACGAAAACGAGGGTCGTTTTCATTATTAACTATTGTAAAATCAACCCCTGCTCTGATTCGGAGCCCAAGTTTTTTAATTCGTTTTTCAATTATCCATGAACGACCAATTAGCGTTACTTTAGCATAGTTTAGATCTACAATTTCTTGGGTTGCATGCAGTACTCTTTCATCTTCACCCTCACAAAGAACAACTCGTTTTGGATTTTTGGTTGCTGCGGCAAATACTGGACGCATAAACATATTTGATTTGTATATGTACTGGTTTAATTTAGCAAGGTAAGCATCCATATCCTTTATTGGTCTTGTTGCAACCCCTGAATCCATGGCTGCTTTGGCAACTGCTGGAGCAATTAAGCGAATTAGTCTTTGATCTAGTGGTTTGGGGATTATATAATCGCGTCCAAAAATAATTTCGTTACCACCGTATGCGTTAGCAACTAAGTCTCCTGGCTCAAGTAGGGTTAATTCTGCAATCGCTCTTACTGCTGCTACTTTCATCTCTTCATTAATGCAAGTAGCACCTACATCAAGAGCACCTCGAAACAAAAATGGAAAGCAAAGTACATTATTTATTTGATTTGGATAGTCACTTCTACCTGTAGCAATAATAGCATCAGGGCGAACCTCTTTAACCAGTTCTGGCATAATTTCAGGTGTTGGATTAGCTAGTGCAAATACCAGAGGATCTTTAGCCATTTTTAGCATCATTTCCTGAGTAGCCGTCCCAGGTCCCGATACTCCTAAGAAGATATCTGCACTATCCATAGCATCAAGTAAGGTGCGATATTTTGTTTTTTGACAATACTTTTGTTTTGATGAGTCCAGTTTCTCGTCGCGACCTTCATAAATCATGCCTTTACTATCACAAACAAAAATGTTTTTATGATTAGCCCCTAGTTCAACTAACAAATTAAGACAAGCAATTGCAGCAGCACCAGCACCTGAAACTACAATTTTTACATCTTTTATTTCTTTATTAACAATTTTTAATCCATTAATAACCCCAGCAGCAACTACAATTGCAGTACCGTGTTGGTCATCATGAAATACAGGTATTTTTAGACGTGATTTTAGTTTTTCTTCGATTTGGAAGCATTCTGGTGCTTTGATATCTTCAAGATTAATTCCACCAAAAGTCGGTTCAAGAGCGGCTACCACTTCGACAAATTTGTCAACATTGGTTTCGTTAATTTCAATATCAAAAACATCAATTCCAGCAAATTTTTTAAATAATACCCCTTTACCCTCCATAACTGGCTTACCAGCAATGGCACCAATATTACCAAGACCTAGTACGGCAGTACCGTTAGTAATTACTGCAACTAGATTACCCTTATTAGTATAGTCATAAGCAGTTACTGGATCTTTTTCTATTTCAAGGCATGGAGCTGCAACTCCTGGGGAGTATGCTAGAGATAGATCTCTTTGGGTTGCAACTGGTTTGGTAGGTACCACTTCCGTTTTGCCTGGTTTGGGGTATTTATGGTATTCAAGTGCATCAATGGTTAATTGCGGATCAAGCTTAAATTTATCAGACATATTTTGCTCCAAAACTATACATTATTGCGGTATATTTAACTAATTAGTTATTTTACTACTTTTAGGGTGTGTGCTGTATAATAAATAACACTGTTCTGAATATAATCAGTTATGTTATAATAATTTTGTTCATAAAATAAATGGCATAAACTTCAATGGTTGAGTATAGAGTATGCTGGTTTTGAGAGGAAGTGTGGCGATAATATGAAAGTATTAGGGATTGATCCAGGGCTTAGATATACTGGCTTTGGGGTGGTTGAGGCATTTAAAGGAAAGATTAGTTATATAACTTCAGGGATTATTGCTACCGATGCTAAAATGACACTACCAAATCGCCTAAAAACAATTCTAACTGGTCTAACAGAAATTATCACAAATACAAATCCAGATGTTGCTTGTATCGAAAAAGTATTTGTTAATGTAAACCCCCAGTCAACACTCCTATTGGGTCAAGCGCGTGGTGCTGCAATAACTGCGTGTGTGCTTCATAATATTGATGTTGGTGAATATACTGCATTACAAATAAAAAAATCTGTTGTTGGCTATGGACATGCTGACAAGCACCAAGTATCTAAAATGGTGCAATATCTACTAAAGCTAAATGGAGAACCAAGCTCTGATGCTGCCGATGCTTTGGCTATTGCTCTAACCTATGTATACAATACGCCTGATCGACTACTTGTTTGATATACTCAAAAACAGTACTTTGTGCGAGCAATTTCTATAGCACTCTAAAAAACTCACGAGTTTTTTAGAGTGCTATAGAAAAATCACGTATAATATAGGAGGATGCATAAAATAAAAATAACCTTAATAGGTGAATTATTAACATAGGAATAACATGATAACTAAATTAGATATTAAAAAATTTAAAGATTTAGATTTATTAAGTATAAAAGACCTTAACCAAGTGACATTAATTTCTGGTAAGAATAATATTGGTAAAACATCAATATTAGAAGCAATATTTTTATTATTTAATTACAAGTATAGCTCATTATTAGTACCGATATTAGGTAATAGGTTTGCTTCTAATTTGCCATTTAATATAGTATATAACATACCTTTTGATTTTGCGATAAATGGCATATTTAATAATTATGATCATACAAGTGACATTTTGATCTCTTCTGATAATGACGAAGTGGTATTGAAAGTTATCAATACTGATCAATCATTTATACAGCCCAATTCAAATATGCGGCCAAACTCAATCGGTGGTAATTCAGTTATAGTGAAAACTGATAGTTTGAACATTCAATATAAACAAAATGGAAAAGAGTATTTTACAGCAGCTGCATCTAAAAATATTACCCAAAATGCTATGTATGCTCCCCAATTTAAAAATGTTGATGTGTTGCCAAAGATATTAACAAGAACTATTTTAATTAATGAATTTGGCGAATTATTTAAAATAGATGATTCTTTATTTAGCCCTAGAGAACAGTGGGTTATTTTAGAGTATAATAATATTAGAACTAATCATCGCGATCTTCTAAATAAATATTTGATTCCAGGGTTAAGATTATTAAATCCTAAAATCAACAATGTAGAATTAGGGGTTGATCCTTTAAATAGTCAGTTGCAGAGAATAGAATTAATTCTTGATGGAGAAAGTAGACCGCTTCCACTATCGTCTTTGGGGCATGGTTCGAAGAGGTTATTTAATATAATCATTGGGATTATAACTGCAAGAGATGGGATACTTTTGATTGATGAAATAGAAAATGGTATTCACTACAGTATTATTAAAAAAATGTGGGAATTAATATTTAAATTAGCAAAAGAGAATAATTGCCAAGTTATTGCAACAACGCATTCACTAGAATTTGCAGGTTATGTTGTAAATCTGACACCTGAAGAGCAAGATTTATTTTCTTTCGTAAATATAGAACGAGCAAATGGCCAGTTACTTTGTGCTACCTATGATTCCAAACAGTTTAAGTATTCAATAAATAATAACGTGGAGATAAGATAATGAGTGAAAATACTCATTCAAAAACCACGTATGATGGTATTGTGGTTATTGTTGAAGGTGAAGTAGATAAAAAATTAATTGAAGATCTAGTACCAAATAAGATCTCACTAAATATAGTACCTATGAGTGGATATACTAATCTGAAGGACAAGCTTGGTGATATAAAGAATGGCACTAAAAATTTTCTAGCTAGAATTACTCATTTATTAATAATTGTTGATGCCGATGATGATTTCTCAGCACGTAAAAAAGATGTTTTTAACATACTAAATACTGCTGGGATTGGGCTATCGTCTAATTATGCGCTAGGAACTCTTGAACAGATAAATTCAATTCAAGTTGGTGTTTTTATTTTGCCAGATAATCAAAGCACAGGAAGTCTAGAAACTTTATTATTACAAAGTGTAAAGCATGATGAAGTTCTAAAATGTTCAGACAAGATTATTGAATGTCGTAAAAATATAGATCCGACATTTAAAAGTAGAAAGATTAATACAAATCAACGTGATAAACTGAGGTATAATTTACATATGAGTTTATTGAAGATTGATAATGATTTTAATTATGATAAAACAGTTTCTCAAGAAATAGACTTTGGGGCTTCATGCTTTCAAGATATTAAAAAGTTTGTAACGATAGAAAACGATTAAATAATATTCATATCAAATTGTCTTTATTTAATGCCTGATCGACTACTTGTTTGACTATTGATTGACCTGGTTGCAACTTCTTAATCTCTGCAAATACAATCTTGGCTACTTCATGATAAGTTAGAGGTAGGTTTTTATTTATTATAAACTGACTATAGCGAATAGCTCTATCAATTAGTTTGAAATTACTTGGCTTTAGTGACAGCATCATATTGCCATTAAAATATCCCAAGCTTCCCATCATTAAAGTTGAATGACTATTTAGAATTAGCTTATAAATAATAGTCTTATAAAGTATATCACGAGGTAACTCAAATGATAGTTTTTCATCATCAAGAGTAATATTAATAAGACCTTCATGTGGTTTAATGCTTAGAAGGTGTTGTTTTTTTGGTAGATAAGCCCCATTAGCTCGAGGGCTATTATTTGATAAATCAAAACCATTGATATAGTCTATCGCGGTAGCTGAGAAATCTGCCCAATTTAGACAGATTGGATCTTGTCCAAATAGCATTTGCCATACTTCATTTGGGCTATTGACATTATCCAATTTTAAATAAAATGGGCTATAGTTTTTGTTATCAATTTCGGTATAATTTTCAAATGAAGTTATATTAAAAGTAGGGGAGCGTTCGGTAATATCAGCTAAAAGAGATAGCCCGAGAAGTGGGTTATCGGTTGTATATAAAACATACTCATTGTTTTTTATAATATCAGCTTCTTTTTTCGTGATTTTAGCTAGATGTTCTAATGGTAAAGCTTTAATTGTTGAAGATATTTGCTTAATTTCATGGGGAATATTTTTGTTAGTAAATGCAAGTGCTACCGCCATTTGCATAGCAGTGGTTGCTTGTAATCTAGTGCTACCTGTTAGTGCCATTGCTCCAACATCAAGACACATGGCATTTATGTTTTGTACAATATGCTCAGGGTTTCGTTTTAGAATGATATCGATAGGGTTATTAAAAACTAGCCAAGGTTTGTATCTTGAGCTTTGATTAGCAAACTCTATCGCCCCTAAAATAAAAGGTGATTCACCACCAGCTGACAATCCGATAACTAAATCTTTATTGGTATAACCTTGTTCAAGTAATTGCTTGAAGCCATATTGTTTACGATCTTCAAATTTTTCTATTGCTTTAATTAAAGTAGTATCACCACCTGCACTAATAGAAATAATTTGTTTTGCTGCGTTTATATGCTCAAACTCATAGATACGTTTGAGTAGCATTGCTAGGCGACCACTTGCACCACAACCAATTAGGAAGATTTTATTACCATTTTTTAGGCAAGAGCTAATATCTGTGCGGAGTTTTTCAATAACAGGGGTGTAACTAATCATGCTATCAACTGCGTTTAGTTCGATGGTTTTGAATACTGTAAATGCTTCTTGAAGATCTGTTTGGCAAAGTTCAGATAGATTGTAACTAAGATGGTGGGGAGACTCTGTAACTAGATTTGCATGAAGAAATCTTTTATACTCGTTCCAAAACTCCGTTTGATTATCCATTTAGTTCATTTCAAGCATTTGCTTAATACCAAGAAGCACTAATTCAGGTACAAGATCCTCAAAAACACTACTAAACATATTAGAAAAACCACCAGTTGCAACTACTGTTAGCTTGTCGATAATAGCATGTTCGATAATAGTTTGCTTGATTATTTGTTCGATTAGTCCTAGTTGGGCATGATAGATACCTGATTGAATTGCTGTTTTGGTGTTTTTACCAATCGCTTCCTCGGGTTTTACTATATTTACACCAAATAGTTTAGCAGTGTTTTCTTGAAGTGATTCCATCATGAGTCTGATACCTGGAGCGATAGCACCACCCAAGAACTCGCCTTTTTTGTTTAGAAAACAAGCTGTAGTTGCAGTACCTAAATCAAAAATTAAGATATCTTTATTGGGGTATAGTTTTTTGGCGGCAATTGCTCCAGCAATTAAATCAGCTCCAACTTCGTTTGGAGTGTGAGTTTTGATGATAATTCCTGTTTTAACCCCTGGGCGTAAGAAAAGAGGTTGTTCATTAGTTATGTATTTGATACATGCAGCACGAACAGTGTAATCAACAGATGGAACTACTGATGCAATACCAATCTTTACGACTTTTGTATAATCAATATTATTTTCGCGAAGTACGCTTCTGATAAATACCCCGATTTCATCAGATGTGCCTATTTGTTTGGTATCATACCGAAACTGTAATAATAACTCATCGTTATCAAATACGCCACCTACTAAGTGTGAATTTCCAATATCTAAACATAATAACATAAAAACTCCTAGCTCAGGTAATCAATATCACTCAAGTATACATTTTTTGTATTCAAGATAACGATTATACTAATAACTGCAAGAATAATGGTAGTAATTATGCTATAAATTCCTAAATTATTCGGATGAATTAACCAAGTGCTTATTAATAAATTAAATATAATCCCGCTACCACGACCCAAAACGTAGAGGATATTAGTTGCGGTATTTCTTTGGTTGGTTCCATAGTGTTTGGCAACTAACTGAATCCAAATACTAGGTAGTCCACCACCAAGAGCTCCAAGAAATAAAGCATAGACAAAAAAGCTACCCTGTGATACAAAGCTGAAGCTTCCAAGTATGATTATAAACGCTATACTATTGATAATAAAAAATGAACGAAAGCTTTTAATATAACTTATATAGTAGTTCCAAGTAATTGTGCTTACTAAGTTACCTATGAAGAATCCGATTAAGAGTGTGTGAATTGTCTTAGATAAAGCAGTATTTAGGTTCATAAAATTTGGAAAAATAAACATTATTGAAATCAGAAAATAAAAAGGAGCAATTAGAAGCACAAGTTTTAGTGCTTTTACTAGATTCGGTATATTACTAAAGAGTATTAATGGATTCCCTTTTTTAGCACTAGGCGGTATTTCTAGAAATAATGGGGACTCAAAAAGTTTTTTACGAGCAATATATAATATTATTCCACCTACACCACCAAATAGAAACATAATATTCCATGATACCATACTTAATAATGTTGCACTCATACCACCTAAGATACCACAAAAATAAAGCCAAGCTATGGATTTAACAGCAATATCTTTTGGTAGCATTTCACTAATTAATACACTTGAAGTAGCAAATTCAGTAGCAAGTCCTACACCTGATAAAAAGCGTAGAAAACAAAACATAGGAGACGAATGGATATAGCAACTAAGGGTAATGGATATAGAATATAATAAAATACTATAGCGAATAACAGTACTTCTACCAAATTTATCGCCTAGAATACCAAACATTACTCCACCAACAATAATCCCAGCGTTATGAAAATTGGTGATTTTTAAATACAATAACTGGATTTCAGTTTTGTCATATATATGAAATAAATCTTGAATAATATCTGTATAACTTGCTGAAAATATAGTTAAATCATAAAAATCTATATAATATCCGACGCATAACAAAATGATGGTTAAGGTATATTTATGATAGTTATATGTAATCATATTAACTTCCTCCTTAAGCATGATTGTAATAGATTTAAATATTAATAGCAAACCTAATCTAAATTTCCTTCAGCATCGTGTTTTTGTCGAGGACAATTTTTCTGTCATTCCAAACATAAACATTTTGCTGTTTTGATACGAGTTTGGAATCCATGCATTAAAAGTGCAATTAGTAGAAGAGAATGGATTTAAGCCTACGCTGGTATGACGGACGGCGGTAATGTATTTTACTGTTTTAATTGTTGTGTAAAATTACTTGCAATTGTGTATTATATAGTATACAATATAGGTATAACATATCGATAGGGTTTTGGTAGTGAAAAAATTGGTTGAATGGAGCTTAGAAAAAGCAAAATTTTTAAAAGATAATAGAGGCATTGAGTTTGAGCGAATATCAATTATGATTGAAGAGCAGCAGTTTATAGATATTCGAGAAGTTCCTAGTCGCCCCAACCAAAAAATGTTTATACTTGATTATGATGATTACATAGTATGTGTTCCATTCGTAGAAGATAATCATAAAATATTTTTAAAAACCGCATATAAAAATAG
The DNA here is from genome assembly GCA_947441745.1 of Neisseriaceae bacterium. Classification (GTDB taxonomy): domain Bacteria; phylum Pseudomonadota; class Gammaproteobacteria; order Burkholderiales; family UBA11063; genus Aquella. The sequence goes on from CANEUJ010000022.1 coordinate 15,434, forward strand.
AAAAACAAATAAATTATTTAAAGGGATAGGTCATGAATAAAAATAAATATCTTGATTTGACTTTATTAGAACCGCTAGATGAATTAGATGAAGAAGAGTTAGCGTTTCATAATGAACTAATCAATGGGAAAACTATTTCCGTTGACAGCTTGGATACGAGAAAATATTATTCAAAGATATTTAAAGAATCAAACAATAGAAGTCGTGCAGTTAATATTCGATTAAAAGAACAGGATTACATGGGATTAAAAACAAAAGCATTGGAATTGGGCATGCCTTACCAATCGCTTTTAAATTCAATCATCCATCAATATTTAACTGGAAAGCTTAAAACTATCGTCCATTAATTAAGCAAGAATTTTGAATCAACCAACTTGTTCTGGAATTTGTAGGGCATATGGCATGGATCCTCGATTCACATTTAGACAGCATTGTATTTTTGTTGAGGATTGTAAGGCATCAAAATGATTACGTTATTTCATATTGGGCTTGTAAAAATAATTGTACTTATAAATGGTGAATTGCAGCTTAAGCTATAGGCTTATAAGTTGGTGTGATTAATTCATCTTGTGGCGGTTACCATTTAACTTGTTAAAACAAAATTGAAAGATGCTTGATATGGATAATATTAATGAAAATAGTGAATCTAAAGCTATCGCAGGAAATGTTTTTGATAAATTAAAATTTTTTTTAAACAATGATACTAATAAAAAAGCTAATAATAGTAACATAGTGCATACAGATGATTATACAGAAAACGATAAAATTATTGCTGTTATTGGATCATGGGGTACTGGAAAAACCACCATCAAAAATTTGTTAAAAAATAACCTTGATCAAAATCGAAAGAATATAATCATTGCAACCTATAATGCATTACAATTTGAAGAAAAAAGTCAAGTTACTTCAGAATTATATAATGAAATTGCAAAATCATTTAGCTTTAAGTTATGGGACATAAAATCTTGGAATTATAATTGTATTAAAACAAAATTTAGAGCCATTGCACAATTAAAAAAAGAGAGTACGGCTCAGTTAGTTTCTACATCACAAATTTGGTCTATTTTTATAATTGGATTTGCAACATTTATAGTGAGTAAAGTTAATAAATTACCCTGGTTAAATGACTTATTGTTTAGTCGGGGAATTATCCCAATTCAGAATGCAGTTTTGGGAAATAAATTATTATGCAGTTTGATAATATTAGGGCTAATATTTTTGAATCGACATTGGCTACTTGGTTTAATTGCGGGGATGTTACCAAGAAAATCACA